>JAEDGK010000041.1 GCA_016297555.1 Clostridiaceae bacterium | reverse complement strand
ACAGGCGGCAGGGAATCGGCACGGAGTTTTTCGGCGGAGTCAAAGCTTTTGCAATGTCCAAGGGTGCTCAATCGATTGAGCTTTATGTCTGGTCTTTTAACGAGCCCGCCCGTAAGCTTTACGAAAGTCTCGGAATGAAACCGCAGAGAACACTTATGGAGCTGAAATTATAATGGATATCAAAATTACTCCCGCCCCTCTTTGCGGCAGTATTGAGGGAATATCGTCAAAATCCTTTGCCCACCGCGCGCTGATATGCGCCTGCCTTGCAAAGGGAAAAAGCGAAATCAGAATAAACACCTCCTCCGAGGATATTGAAGCAACGGTTTCCTGCCTTGAAAATCTCGGCGCGGTTATTGAAAAAAGCGGCTCGGTTTACACCGTTACTCCGATTGAAAACGCTCCGGCACAGGCAAAAATCCATTGCGGCGAAAGCGGCTCGACCCTGCGCTTTCTTCTGCCCGTTATCTGCGCTCTCGGAATACAGGCGGAGATTAACGGCTCGGGCAGACTGCCCGAAAGACCGCTTTCACCTCTCAAAGAGGAGCTTTGCCGTATGGGCGCAAGCATTTCCGACAGCTTTCCGCTCAAAACAGGCGGCAGAATTTCCGCAGGCGAATATGTTATGCGCGGCGATGTCAGCTCACAGTTTGTAACGGGGCTTCTGATGGCTCTTTCTTACCTCGGCGGCGGAAAAATAAAGCTGCTGCCTCCCGTTCAGTCCCGCCCCTATATCGACATAACCCTTGCCGTTCTTAAACGCTTCGGGGCGGATATTAAAGAAGAAAACAATACATTTTATATAAATTCTCACGGCTTGAAGGGCTGTGATTTCACGGTTGAAGCGGATTGGTCAAACGCCGCGTTTCATCTCTGCTCGGGCGTTGAGGTTACGGGGCTTAACCCCGATTCGGCGCAGGGCGACAAGGCGATTATTGCCGTGCTTAAAAAAATGGGCGCTGAAATCGCTCAAAACGGCGGCAGCTTCAAGGCAGATGTTTCCCGCCTGCACGGCTGTGAAATTGACGCTTCCGACATTCCCGATGCCGTGCCCGTGCTTGCCGCACTCGCCGCTTCGGCAGACGGCAAAACGGTCATTTGCAACGCGGAGCGCCTAAGGCTCAAAGAAAGCGACCGTATTCAGACAACCGCTTCAATGCTCCGCTCGCTCGGCGCGGATGTTGCCGAAACCGATGACGGGCTGATAATCAGCGGCAAGCCCGCACTTGACGGCGGCGAAACCCCGTCTTATAATGACCACAGAATAGCCATGGCGGCGGCGGTTGCCGCAATCAAATGCCGAGGCGCGGTAATCATCAGAAACGCCGAGGCGGTCAATAAATCATATCCCGCATTTTTTGACGACTATAACAAGCTTGGAGGTAATGCCCGTGTCCTGTAATTTCGGAAACAGAATAAAGCTGACAATTTTCGGTCAGTCCCACTCCGAGGCAATCGGCGCCGTGCTTGACGGAATCCCCGCGGGAATAAAGCTCGACCTTGAAAAAACATCGGCTTTTATGGCAAGGCGCGCTCCGGGTCAAAGCGAGCTTTCAACTCCGCGCAAGGAGGCCGACGAAGTAAAAATTCTTTCGGGCGTTGTTGACGGCGTGACCTGCGGCGCTCCGATTTGCGCCGTTATTGAAAACACCAACACCCGCTCGGGCGATTATGATAAGCTCCGCTTTGTGCCGCGCCCGTCTCACAGCGATTTTGCGGCATTTATGAAGCACAACGGCTTCAACGATATCCGCGGCGGCGGCAATTTCAGCGGCAGGCTCACCGCTCCCCTCTGCTTCGCAGGCTCGGTCTGTATTCAGCTTTTGGAGAGCAAGGGCATTTTTATCGGCGCGCATATTGCCTCGCTCGGCAAAGCCAACGATGAGCTTTTTGACCCCGTAAGGGTTTGTAAGGCGGATTTTGACGCGGTTCACGCCAAAAAATTCCCCGCAATCAGCGACAGAAACGCCGAGCTTATGCGAAAAGAAATCTATGATGCGCGCTCAAGCGCGGATTCCGTGGGCGGCACTGTCGAATGTGCCGTAATCGGCTTGGAGGCAGGCGTCGGCGAGCCGATGTTTGACGGAATGGAAAACAAAATCAGCTCCGCAATTTTTGCCATTCCCGCAATAAAAGGCATTGAGTTCGGCTCGGGCTTTGCGGGCAGCAGACTGCGCGGCAGTGAAAATAACGACCCCTTTATCTGCGAAAACGGTGAAATAAAAACTCTGACCAACAATCACGGCGGAATCCTCGGCGGCATATCCTCGGGAATGCCCGTTATATTCAGATGTGCTGTCAAACCCACGCCGTCAATAGGCTCAAGCCAGCGCTCGGTCAACCTTATGACGGGCGACAGTGAAGAGCTTATTATCGGCGGCAGGCACGACCCGTGCATAGTTCCGCGAGCCGTTCCCTGCGTTGAAGCGGCGGCGGCTGTTGCAATCGCAGATTTAATTTTATAATAATATAAATATGAGGTGCTAAAAATGGATATCAACGAACTCAGAGCAAGCATTGACCAAATCGACGGCGAGCTGACCGCGCTTTTCCGCAAAAGAATGGAAACCGCGGCTCAGATTGCAGAATACAAGCAAAAAAATTCGCTCCCCGTTTTTAACAGAGAGCGTGAGCGCGATATTCTCAATTCCGTTACCGAGAGCGTGCCCGCCGAGCTTCAGGGCTACACCAAAACGCTCTATCAGACCATATTTGATTTGAGCCGCTCCTATCAGAAAAAGCTCATCAAGCCGCAGTCCGCTCTCTCAAAAATGATTGAGGAGGTCACGGCGCAAACCCCCTGCGAAAGACCCGACCGCGCCGTTGTTGCCTGCCAGGGCGTTGAGGGCGCATATTCGCAGTTTGCCTGCGACAAGATGTTCAGCTACCCGTCAATAATGTATTTTTCAGGCTTTGAAGATGTTTTCAAGGCGGTTGACGGCAGTCTTTGCCGCTACGGCGTTCTGCCGCTTGAAAACAGCACCGCAGGCTCGGTCAACAAGGTTTATGACCTTATGAATAAATATAAATTCTATATCACCCACAGCATAAAGCTTTTAATCGGGCACGCTCTGCTCGCCCCCGAGGGCACTTCGCTGAGCGGAGTTAAGGAGATTTTCTCCCACGAGCAGGCAATCAGCCAATGCTCGGAGTTCATCGCTTCTCTGGGTGTAAAGGTCACCGTTTGCGAAAACACGGCGGCGGCTGCAAAAATGGTTTCCGACAGCGGCAGAACGGACTGTGCCGCAATCGGTTCAAAGGACTGCGCGGAGCTTTACGGCTTGAAGGTTCTCGAAAGCGGAATTCAGAACACCGATAACAATTACACCCGCTTCATCTGCATCTCAAAGAAGCCCGAAATTTATCCCGGCGCAAATAAAACGAGCATTATGATGACTATTCCCCACAAGCCCGGCTCACTCTATAACATCATTTCAAGATTTGCCGCTCTCGGTCTTAATATGACAAAGCTTGAGAGCCGCCCCATTCCCGGCAGCAATTTTGAATTTATGTTTTATTTCGATATCGACGCTTCGGTTTATTCCGAAAATCTCAAGGCTCTGCTCAGCGAGCTTGAAAACGACGCGGAGCAGTTCAGCTATCTCGGCAGCTACACCGAGGGCTGATTGAAGGGTGATTTTAATGTTTGGTCTTTTGGGCAGAAAGCTTTCTCATTCCCTGTCGCCTCAAATTCACTCGATGCTCTGCGACTATGAATATAAGCTTTATCCCACGGAGCCGGAAAAGCTTGACGAATTTTTTGCTTCAACGGCTCTCGGCGGCTTTAATGTAACCATTCCGTATAAAGTGGAGGCTTATAACCGCTGTGCCGAGCGCTCCGCCGTTGCCGAAAGGACGGGCAGCGTCAACACGGTTGTCCGCCGCCCCGACGGCTCGCTTTACGGCGACAACACGGATTATTTCGGCTTTCTTTATATGGCGAAAAAATGCGGCTGCGATTTCAGCGGCAAAAAGGTTTTAATTCTCGGCTCGGGCGGAGCGAGCAGAACCGTCCGCCTTGCCGCCGCCGATGAGGGCGCGCGCGAGGTTGTCGTCGTTTCCCGCACGGGCGAGGATAATTACGGCAACATTTCCCGACACTATGACGCGGACATCATCATTAACACAACTCCCGTCGGAATGTATCCCAACAACGGCGAAAGACTTATAGAGCTTGAAAAATTCACAAAATGCCGCAAGGCTCTCGACCTTATTTACAATCCCGCAAGAACGGTTTTTCTGCTCGATGCGGAAAGGCTCGGGATTGACTGCATAAACGGGCTTTATATGCTCGTGGCTCAGGCTCTCAGAGCCGCCGAAATCTTCACGGGTGAAAAAATCCCGACGGAGCGCATTGACGCCGTATATAATTCTATTTTGTCCGCACAGAAAAATATCGTGCTTATAGGAATGCCCGGCTGCGGCAAATCCACCGCCGCCGCTCTGCTCTCCCGCAAAACGGGGCGTGAGCTGACTGACACCGACTCGCTTGTTGAAGCGGGCGGCAGACCCATTCCGCAAATCTTTGCCGAAGACGGCGAAGCGGAATTCCGCCGCCTTGAAACCGAGGCTGTCCGCCTTGCGGGCAAGGGCGCGGGCAAAATCATTGCCACGGGCGGAGGAGCAATCCTGAAGCCCGAAAACAGAATTGCTTTGCGTGAAAATTCAACGGTTATTTTCCTGAATGCCCCGCTTGAAACGCTCGCTACCGACGGCAGACCTCTTTCAAAGAATATCGAAACGCTCAAAAAAATGTATGCCGAGCGACTTCCGCTTTATCTTGAAACGGCGGACAAAACCGTTGAGGTTGACCCCGACCCCGAAATTACCGTAAGGAGGATTATTGAATGCGTATCCTTGTAATAAACGGTCCCAACATCAATATGCTCGGCATCCGCGAGCCTGATATTTACGGCAAGGGAAGCTATGCCGACCTTTGCTCAATTATTGAAAGCTATGCCGCCGAAAAGGGCGTGGAGGTTAAGCTGTTTCAGTCTAACCACGAGGGCAGCATAGTTGACGAAATTCAGGCGGCATACGGCAAGTTTGACGGCATAGTCATAAATCCCGCCGCCTACACGCACACAAGCGTTGCAATTCTTGACGCGCTGAAAGCCGTGGCGCTCCCCGCAGTTGAAATCCACATTTCCGATGTTTCGGCAAGAGAGGATTTCCGCCAAATCTCCTATGCCGGTAAAGCGTGTGAAAAATCCTTTATCGGACTGGGCTTTGCCGGCTACCTGCGCGGCATTGATTATCTGATTGAAAAATACGGCGGCTGATTAGAATATGCAAAACGGGTCGGAAAAACCGACCCGTTTTTTTTATTCAACTGCCGTAACATCGGCAAGCCTTGCATTAACAAAATCTGCAAGAGTCTGCGGTTCAACGCCGAGCATCATTCCGCGCACGCCTGCGCTGACATAAATTTTGTCAAAAAGGCAGGCGGTTTCGTCAATGACGGTCGGAAACTGCTTCTTCATTCCCACGGGAGAGCAGCCGCCGCGGATATATCCCGTGGTTTTCAGCAAATCCTTGACATGAAGCATTTCAACTTTTTTCTCTCCGAAAAGCTTCGCCGCTTTTTTCAGGTCAAGCTCCTCGCAGGTTGGGATACAGCAAACCCCGAAGCCGTTTTTTTCTCCGCTGAAAACAAGGGTTTTGAATATCTGCTCGTGAGCCTTACCCGTTTTTCTTGCCACGCTTTCTCCCGAAAGGTCATTTTCGTCAACAGGATATTCGAGAACCTCAAACTCAATTCCCGCCGCTTCGAGCAGACGCATTGCGTTGGTTTTTGTCATTTATATCACTTCTTGGAAATTCTGAATTCAAAGCTGTATTTCTTGCCGCTGCCGAGCTTATAGGGCTTGTGGAGATAGGCGCAGCCGGGCATATCGCCGCCGACGCCTCTTTCCGCCGCGTCAAGGCAAAGAGTTATGCAGTTATCCTTAACGAGCTTATAAAGGTGAGTCGCCTTGTCAAGCTTTTCGGGATTGTAATAGCCGAGATTGAAGCCGAAGGGAGCAGCCATGGAGTCAATCTTAATTCCGAAGCCCGAGCCGTCGGAAACCTCAAGGCTTCTGACATCTGTTCTGTGTCCGTTTTCCTGCGGGCGCATATATCTGTGCTCAAGCTCCGCAACCGTCATTGCATGGCGGGCAATTTTTGCGCCCGTCTTTCTGTCACAATAGGTTTCGTGCGGACCTCTGCCGTACCACTCAACATTTTCAAGGGTGCTCTTTATGCCCATTCTCATGCCCACTTTAAGCATCGGCAGGAAAAGACCCATTGCCGTGTGCTTAACCGTAACCTCACCGGCGGGGGAGAAAAGGTAGGTTGTGGATACGCCCGAAACAAACGGAGCAGCCCAATTAACCGTTACCTCAACGCCCGAGGGGGTTGACTTTGCCTTGACCGAGCGGGCAAAGGTCTGAGCCGTTGACCGTCTCCACTGATAAAGCGGATGAATGTCGGCAAGCATCGGCGCAAAGTTTATGTAGCCCCTGTCGTTATCCGTTAAGGCTCTGAAGAAATCGGGGCGCAGGGGCGAAGCCTCGTCAATAATTTCTTTTCCGTCATATTGGAGCGAAGAAAGTGCGCCCGCGGTGATTTTTGCGGAGAAGCCCTCGCCGATAATCTTAACATTATTGCCGTTTTTGGCATATTTAAGCTCGCCGACTGCGGGAGTGCGCTTTGCGGCGGTTTCTTCACGGAGAATAATCTGGCTGAAATTCTGCTCAAAGCCCGCTTTTGCCCATGCCTTGTCTTTTTTGAGAATGAAAGAGACGGTCAGAATAACCTCGCCGTCGGCATAGTCCGAAAGGCTTATCGGGAGCTGAAGCTCCTGCTCGCTCATGGGCGCAACAACAAGGTCGTCAATATCGCCGCTCTGAGCCTCGCAGCCGTCAACGGTCAGGCTCCAATGAATTTTGTAATCCTCCGTGGTGATGAATACATTTTTGTTTTTAATCCTGATTTTTCCGCTGCGGCAGTCGCAGTCGGCGGCTTCAAGATTTGAATAAACCTTTTTAACCTCATAGTATGAGGGCTGGGGAGTTCTGTCGGCGGTTATAATTCCGTTGGCGCAGAAATAGAAGCTTGTTCTGCCCTCGTCAAAGTCGCCGCCGTAAAGCCATTTTTCCTTGCCGTCCTCAACCTTGCGGATGGATTGGTCAACATAGTCCCAGATAAATCCGCCGCACATATGCTCAAAGGTTTCAAAATCGTCAACATATTCCTTGAAGTTGCCCAGGCTGTTTTCCATGGCGTGAGCATATTCGCAGTAAATTACGGGGTGAGTTTTAAAAATCTCGGCGGGAACGGGCTTGTTGTCTGCCGCGAGGATGTTGGCAACATTGTCATAAAGAGTGGTTTTGATTTCCTCCTGATTTCTCAGCTTGTCAACGATTGACTCAACGGGATACATACGGCTGATGAAATCGCTCTTTCTGAAATCGAAATCTCCCTCATAGTGAATGGGTCTTGACTTATCAAGCGCAAGAATGGCGTTTTTCTCGTGAACAAAGTTTTCGCCGTCGCCCGCCTCGTTGCCGAGCGACCAGAAGCAGACGCAGGCATGGCTTCTGTCACGCAGAACCATTCTTTCCGCTCTGTCCTCAACGGCTTCCTTAAATTCAAGATTGTCGCCGGGGCAGTTCTTGCGGCGGACGCCGTGGCTTTCAACATCGGCCTCGTCCATAACATAAAAGCCCAGCTCATCGCACATATCATAGAAAACCTCGGCGTTGGGGTAATGGCTTGTGCGAATGGCGTTGATATTAGCCTGCTTCATAAGATGGAGATCCTGATAATATCTTTCAAGAGGAACAGCCCAGCCGTTATCGGGGTCAAAATCATGGCGGTTGACTCCCTTGATGATGACGCGCTTGCCGTTCATATAAAGAACATTGCCCTTTATTTCAACCTTTTTGAAGCCTATGCGGATGCACTTTGCGGAAATAAGCCTTCTTCCCGCTCTCAGGCAGAGCACGAGCTTATAAAGATTGGGCTCTTCCGCCGACCATGCGCGCACATTTTCTTCAATATGGCTGAAATTGAGAACGGTTTTGCCGCTCCTTGCCTCAACCTTTTCGGAAACAATTTTTTTCTGCTTTCCGCCGCAGACGAGAGAAGCCTCAAAGGTGCAGGCAGTATCTGCGCCGTAATTATTGAGAGTTGCTTCAAGATTGAGCACACCGTTTGAATAATCGTCGCTGAGCGAAGCATCGGCAAAAAAGTCGCGTATGCAGAGCTTTTCCTCCGCATAGATATAAACATCTCTGTAAATTCCGCAAAGGAACCACATATCCTGGTCTTCAAGATAGGTGCCGTCGGTGTAGCGGTAAACCTCAACGGTTATCTGATTTTCGCCCTTGCAGACATAGTCGGTTATTCTGAATTCGGCAGGGGTCATCGAGCCCTGAGAATAGCCTATGCGTCTGCCGTTTATATAAAGGAAAAAGCCTGCCTTGACTGCGCCGAAATGAATGAAAATCTCTTTTCCGTCAAAATTTTCGGGCAGCTCAAAGGTGCGGCGGTAAACGCCGATTTCATTAAGCTCGTGGTTGATTTTGGGGATTTCGCCCTTAACGGTTGAGAGTGCTGAGGGGAGATAGGCGCAAAGATAGATGGGCTTGCCGTAGCCCTTTAACTGCCAGAGAGAGGGAACCTCAATATCGTCCCACTCGGAATCATCGTAATTATCGGCGTAATAATCCGTTCTGAGATTGTCTACGCCCTGCTGCCAATAGAATTTCCAAGTTCCGTTAAGCAGAAGCTTCATAGGGGGCTCGGTTGCTTCAACGGCGTCCTTTACCGTTGCTCTCGGCAAAGCGGTGTTATGACCGTCCTCCTTATTTTCCTTGATGATATAAGGATTTTCCCAATATTTAAGCTCGTTCATTTTTCATCATCCTTTCTCCGAATGTCTATTCTGAAAAGCTCGGGTAAGCATATACATATATTTATATTATCACAAACAAAAGCTTTTGTCTACTGCCGCGTTATACAAAACACGCACAATGTATGCAGGCGGCAAAAAAACCATGTTACAATAGCGCGCAATATGTAAGCTTTGACAAAAAAACACGGGCTTTATCGGGTTTATTTGACTTATTCTCTTGACTATTTTTGCATTTCGATATATATTATAAAGGTACAATTATCCAAGGAGGAATAGTCAAATGAAAGTCTTTATGATCGGCGGCACCGGCTTGCTCGGCTGTGAAGCGGCAAGAATTTTTATCGAGAGAGGTCATCAGGTTAAGAGCGTTGCTCTGCCCCCTCTTCCCGAAGGCGCACCCATTCCGCAGGAAATGGAAATCGAATTCTGCAACATTTACGAGAAGTCAGACGAAGAAATCAAAGAAATGATGACAGGCTATGACTGCTTCGTTTTTGCCGCAGGCATTGATGAAAGAGTTGAGTTCCCCGCTCCCGTTTATGCGGCTTACGAGAAGTTCAACATCAATCCCCTCAAGAGAATTCTTCCCATCTGCAAGGAAATCGGTATGAAAAACGCCGTTATCCTCGGCTCCTATTTCTCATATCTTGCAAAAGAGCGCCCCGATATGAAGCTCACCGAGAGACATCCTTATATCAGAAGCCGTATCGAGCAGGAAAAAGTTGCTTTCTCGTTTGCCGATGATAATTTTGATGTTTCCGTTCTTGAGCTGCCCTATATTTTCGGCACTCAGCCCGGCAGAAAGCCCGTTTGGGTTATCCTTATCGAGCAGATAAAGATGATGGATAAGCTTCCGTTCACAATGTATCCCGCAGGAGGCACGGCAATGCTTACCGTCCGCCAGGTCGGTCAGGTAATCGTCGGCGCAGCCGAAAAATCAAAGGGTGCAAAGGCTTGGCCCATCAGTATGTATAACCAGACATGGAAAGAATTCCTCAAAATCGTTTATGCCGCAAGAGGCATGGGAGATAACAGAAAGGTTATCAGCGTTGCTCCCTGGATGATGAGAATGGGTCTGGGCAAGGTTAAGAAAGAATATGCCGCAAAGGGAATTGAAAGCGGTATCGATGTTGACGGACTTCCCGATATCATGGATATCAACCTTTTCATCGACAGAAAGTACGCCGTTGAGCTCGGTGCAACCGAAGACGATATCAAGGCTGCAATCACGGATTCAATCAAAGTCAGCCAGGCGGCTTATGACGGCAAGGTTAAGCTGCTTGAAATGAAAGGCGAATAATTTTTTTCAAAACGGGAGTTGTTTTTTCAACAGCTCCCTTTTTGAGTTCATTTACAGGCAAAACGGAGGAAATATGGCGCAGCTTAAAATGTATTGGCTCAAGGGCACTCCCGTTCAGGAGCTAAGCCTGCCGGGCGGATATTCGTTTTCACATTATAAATCACCCTCCGATAAAACGGCGTGGGTTGAGTGCTGCAAAAACGGACTTGTTGCCGATGACGCGGACGAGGGCGCTTTTGACAACCGCATTTTGGGGAAAGAGGACTGCTCTCCCGAAACCGATGTTTTCTTTCTCGATTTCGGCGGAGAGCATATCGGCACGGCAACCGCCGTATTTCACCCCGAGCGCCGCTGCGGCGAGCTTCATATGGTCGGCATAAGGTCTGATTTCAGAGGCAGAGGTTTGGTTAAATATCTTAACGCCGCCGCTGTCAAAAAGCTTGCGGCTCAGGGCGTTGACTATATTTTTCTGACAACCGACGAATGGCGTGCAAGCGCGGTCAAAAGCTATTTCACCGCGGGTTTTGTTCCCGTTGAATATGACGAGGGAATGAAAGAACGCTGGGAATTTATGCTCTCGGAGCTTAAAATCGACGGCGCCGACATGGTGAATGAGGACGCAAGCTTTTGCAGAAGACTCAGCCCGTCGGCAGATAAAAACGCATAACCCGAAATTTTTTATTAAGAAAGGACTGATCCCGTGGAAAGCAAGAAATACCTCGGTAAAAAGGAATTTTGGATGTTTGCCCTCGGCGCGGGCGGTCAGGGCATGATTTATGCCATGATGTCCAGCTACATAAGCGACTATTATGTAAATGTTCTTCAGCTTCCCCTTGTTTTTGTTTTGCTCCTTATGCTCCTCGCCAGAGTGTGGGACGCAATTAACGACCCTCTTATGGGTATCATCGTTGACCGCAGAACAACCAAGCGCGGAAAAATGAAGCCCTATATTCTCTATGCGGCAATCCCCATAGCCGTGCTCACCGTTTTGATGTATCTCAGCCCCGACCTTAATAAAAATCAGCTTATGGTTTACACGGCGATAGTTTATATCGCTTGGGGAATGATATATACAATGGCGGATGTTCCGTTCTGGAGCCTGCCGAATGTTATGACTCCCGACGCCGCCGAGAGAGGCTCCGTTATATCAAACGGCAGAACTATTAACGGCGTCGGCTCCGCCGTGCCCGAGGTGCTTTTCCTTGTGGCAGGTCTTGTGCTTCCGCGTATTCTCGGCGTTTCCGACGGCCTTGCCTACAACAAAACCAAATATCTCGTTATCGCCGTTGTCACTGTGCTGATAGGCTCGGTTTTATATGTAAACTCCTATTTCCATGTTAAGGAAAGAGTTGTTATCCCCGATAAAAAGCCTGCTCCCGGCGAGCCGTCAAGGCTGAGCAGAATTTTCAAATGCAAGCCGCTGATGCTCGTTATCCTTATGGGTATTCTTTCGAGCGGCAGATATATGGTTCAGGCGGCGGCTGTTCATGTTGCGCGTTACGCTTTCTATATCGGTCCCGAGCTTACCGCCGATATGACGCCCGAAAGACGCCTTGAACTGATTGACGCAAGCGTTTCCTCGGTTAAAACCATATTCCAGGTTTGCGCCATCGTGGGTATGTTCGGCGCTATGCTGTTTATGCCCGTGCTGATGAAAAAATTCGACTACAAAAAGATTGTCATAACCACCTGCCTGCTCGGCTTTGTTGCCAGCATTTTCACCACTCTCATAGGCTGGTTCACGGCAAATCTTTATATCTGCATACCGTTCATTCTCATTTCCTGCATACCTCTCGGCGTGCTTAATGTTATTTCCTATGCAATGATAGGCGACTGCCTTGACTATATGGAGCTTAAAACGGGTTTCCGCGACAATGCGCTCGGCTCTGCCTGCCAGGGCTTCGTCAACAAGCTCGGCAACGCCTTTGCAACCTGCGGCATCGTGCTGATGTATATGTTTATCGGCATCGAGCCCGAAAATATGCTTTCTTCGGAATTCATAATGGCGGCTACCGACCTCACAAGAACGCAGAATTTCGCAATGTTCTCCCTTGTTTCGATTGTTCCGGGCGTCAGCCTGCTGCTTTGCTCCATTCCGATGTTCTTCTATAAGATTTCGGGCAAGGAAAAGGCAAAAATGCTTGAGGAATTGCACGAAAAGCGTGAAAAAGAGGGAATACTTTTATAATTGATGAATATTGACAAATATATGCCCGTGCGGTATTATGTCAGCAAAAGAAATTAAAAGCAGAATCAGAAAGAAAAGGTGAATCCCGTTGTCCTCAAAAAAAGATTTAAGAAACATTGCCATTATTGCCCATGTTGACCACGGCAAAACCACGCTCGTTGACGAGATGTTAAAGCAAAGCGGCACCTTCCGCGAAAACGAGCAGGTTGCCGAGAGGGTTATGGACTCCAACGATCTGGAGCGTGAAAGAGGCATTACAATTCTTTCAAAAAACACCTCAATTCATTACAAGGGCACAAAAATAAACATCGTTGACACCCCGGGTCACGCCGATTTCGGCGGCGAGGTTGAGCGCATACTGATGATGGTTGACGGCGTTCTGCTGCTCGTTGACGCCTTTGAGGGCTGTATGCCTCAGACAAGATTTGTTCTTAAAAAGGCTCTCAATCTCAAAAAGAAGGTTCTCGTTGTCATCAATAAAATTGACCGCCCGAATGCAAGACCCTATGAGGTTGTTGACGAGGTTCTCGACCTGTTTATCGACCTTGGCGCAGATGAGGATCAGCTTGAATTTCCCGTTGTCTATGCCAGCGCGAAGGACGGCTATTCAAGCCTTGACCCCGATTGCCGCAGCGGAAATATGCAGCCGCTGTTTGACGCAATTCTTGAAAATATCGACCCGCCCGCAGGCGATCCCGACCTGCCGCTTCAGGTTTTGTTTTCCAGCCTTGATTATGATGATTATGTGGGCAGAATAGGCGTCGGCAGAGTTGAAAGAGGCCGCATTAAGCGCGGCGGCTCAGTAACTCTGTGCAAAACGGACGGCAGCCGTCAGAATGTCCATATTTCCAGACTTTATCAGTTTGAGGGCTTAAAGCGCGTTGAGTGCGAAGAAGCCGAAGCGGGCGATATTATCTGCGTTTCGGGCATTGAGGGCATCAACATCGGCGAAACCGCCTGCGACCCCGAAAATGTGGAGCCGCTGCCCTTCATAAAGATTGACGAACCCACCATTTCGATGAATTTCATCGTTAACGACAGCCCGTTTGCAGGGCGTGAGGGCAAGTTCGTCACTTCAAGAAATCTGCGCGACAGGCTCTTTAAAGAGGTTGAAACGAATGTCAGCATGAGAGTTGAGGAAACGGAAACCACCGATACATTTAAGGTTTCGGGCAGAGGCGAGCTTCACCTTTCTATATTAATCGAAACAATGCGCCGCCAGGGCTATGAATTTCAGGTTTCGCGCCCCAAGGTAATTTTCAAGGAGCAGGACGGTCAGCTTCTCGAGCCCATGGAGCTGTTAATCGTTGAGGTTCCCGAGCAGTATGTCGGAGCGGTTATCGAAAAGCTCGGCGCACGCAAGGGCGAGCTTGAAAATATGGGCTCGCGCGAGGGCGGCTCAACTCACCTTGAATTTAAAATTCCGTCAAGAGGACTTATCGGCTACCGCGCCGAGTTTATGACGGATACCAACGGCAACGGAATTATGAACCAGCTCTTTGACGGCTATGCCCCTTATAAGGGAGATATTCAGACCCGTGAAAGAGGCTCGATAGTTGTTCACGAAACGGGAGTAAGCACGGCTTACGGCCTGTTTAATACTCAGGACAGAGGCCGCCTTTTCATCCCTGCGGGCGTTGAGGTCTATGAGGGAATGATAGTCGGCGAATGTGCCAAAAACGAAGATATCGTTTGCAATGTCTGCAAGCAGAAGCATCTGACAAACACCCGTGCCTCAGGCTCCGACGACGCTCTGCGCCTTGTGCCCCACAGCGTTCTCAGCCTTGAACAGTGTATGGAATTCATAAAGGATGACGAGCTGCTTGAAGTAACTCCCACTTCGTTAAGACTTCGCAAGCGCATCCTTTCAAAAGAACAGCGCATGAAGATGCAGTTCAGGAAAAAATAATCCGTGAGGCTCTTTGAAGCATGATTTCAGAAAACAAAACAGCCGTAACCCTCGGCAGCTTTGACGGGCTTCACCGGGGTCATATGTCAGTTATAGCCTGCGCCTTTGAGCTTCAAAGGGAACGCGGGCTTTCTCCTCTTGTGCTTCTTTTTGATTCTCACCCGATGCTCACGATTATGGGCAAGGCTCCGAGTATGATTCTTCAGACCGAGCTGCGCGATAAGCTGCTCGCCGATTTGGGAGCAAAAACCTGCATCGTGCCGTTTGCGGAAATCAAGGATATGACCTGCCGCGAATTCTTTGAAAAAATACTTATCGGCAGGCTCAATGCGGGCGGCGTTTGCTGCGGCTGGAATTACCGCTTCGGAAAGGGCAACGAGGGCGGCAAGCACATCCTTGAAAAGCTCTGCGCCGAATACGGAATGGAGCTCAGAGTTTCGCCCCCGATTGATTTGGACGGCAGCCCCATCAGCTCAACTCGCATCAGGCGCGCAATCGAAAACGGCGATATCCCTCTTGCCAACGCAATGCTCGGCAGGGAGTTCCGCTATAAGCTGACTGTTGTAAACGGCGACCACCGCGGGCGGCTTATGGGCGCGCCCACGATAAACCAGCATTTTGAAACGGGCTTCGTCCGCCCCAAAAAGGGCGTTTACGCTTCGGCGACCGTTATTGAAAACAAGCTTTATCCGTCCGTAACCAATATCGGGCTTCGCCCCTCGTTTGAAAATGAGGATTTCAGGAGCGAAACCTGTATTCTGGGCTTTGACGGCAACCTTTACGGGCAAAAAATAGAGGTTCGCCTGCTGCAATATCTGCGCGGAGAAATCCGTTTTGAGTCAATGGACGATCTCGGCAAGCAGATACACATTGACGCGGCAAAGGCAAAAGAAATTTTTCTTAACCGAGGTGAAAACATCAATGTATGATAATTGGGAAGCTCTGAAAACGGACTGCATGGAGTGCAGGAAATGCTCCCTGTGCGAAACCCGCACCAATCTTGTTTTCGGAGTAGGCAGCGAAAACTCCGAGGTTATGTTTGTCGGCGAAGGACCCGGTGAAAATGAGGATTTGCAGGGCGAGCCGTTTGTCGGCAGAGGCGGAAAACTGCTTGATAAATACCTTGAAGCAATCGAGCTTGACCGCAGAAAAAATATTTATATTGCCAATATGGTAAAATGCAGACCGCCGAAAAACAGAGACCCTTTGCCCGAGGAGCAGGATGAATGTATCGGCTGGCTCAGGGAGCAAACAAGGCTCTTGCGCCCGAAAATCATCGTCTGCCTCGGCAGAATTTCGGCTCAAAGGCTTATTTCAAAGGATTTCAAGGTCACAAAACAGCACGGCGAGTTCGTCGAAAAAGGCGGAATATTCTTTATGGGAACATTTCACCCCGCGGCTCTGCTGAGAAATCCCAATCAAAAGCCCGACGCGCTTGAGGATTTCCTTGCCCTGCGTAAAAAAATACTCGAAATCTGCGACCATACATACGAATAACGGCGGATTTGCAGCTATTATATATAAAACATTATATATCTTGCAGAAAAAGCACGAAAAACAATTCGGAATTTAGGATAGGCTCCGCCTATGACCGATTATATTAAAATCAACACAAACTCTCGTAGGGAACGCCGTCCCCGGCGTTCCGCAAACAATGCGGAATTCGGAATGCGTAATTCGGAATTAATGACGGGCTTTGCCCGTACCCATTATATTTGTTTTCATGGCTGTCCGTGAAAACACGAAATTTCACGGTGCAACTTGTAGGGGACGATGCCCACATCGTCCCAATCGGGGCAACCCTGCGTGGTCGCTCGAAATCCGATAATCAATAATGCAAAATATCTCCGTTCAGAGTAGGGCGGGGGCTTGCTCCCGCCGTGAAAATGATTGTTTTTTATTTACCAATCCTCCGTCACGGCTTGCCGTGCCACCTCCTTTGCCAAAGGAGGCTAATGTTGCCGTGAGCTTTCGGCG
>JAEDGK010000149.1 GCA_016297555.1 Clostridiaceae bacterium | reverse complement strand
TGAAAATTTCCTCGCCGAGGTACTTAGGGAACTCGTTGGAAACAGTCGAGTCGCCAATAACGGCAACGGAATAGCCCGCTTCGTCCGAAAGGACGTCAACCGCTTCAATGCAGGGCGTTACTTTGACAAAGCTGTATGCCATATGAAGGCCCATATTAAAGCCGAGCTGCTTGAGGATACTGACAACGAACTGATTATCAATATCAAACGAGCTTGAAAGCAGCAGATTCCTTGACCGCGTCTGATCCTCGCCGAGCGCAAGATACGACTCCGCGCCGGAAAGACCCATTGTGGTTATCTCGTTAAGCTTTTTGACATAAAGGCTGACGGCAATATTCTCCATTGCGGTAACATTGAAGTCTATCGCATCGGAATAGACATACTTTCCGGCGGGAATTGTGACGTTCGGAGAGCCATTGTTAAAGGTTATGTAACGCAGCGTGGTCTCATCAATGGTAGAACCGCCTGCGGACCTTGCAACCGTTGCGCTGTAAAGCGTAACAGGCTTTTCGCCGTGGATATTGGAAAAGCGGACGCGGATTTTTGAACCGCTTGCGGTGCAGGTAAGCACGGTTCTTGTTGTTACCTTTTCAACCGCCGCCGTTATATTTTCATAGCCGGCTATACCTATCTTAGTTGGAGCGGTTGACCACGCTCCAATCCATTTTCCGTCCTCGGCAGCCGAGGAAACAAACACCGTACAGGCAAGCGCCGCCAAAACAAAGACAGTGAAGAAGAGGCTTTTCAAAACCTTTTTCATATGACACTTCCTTTCCGTAAAACAGAACGTTTTACTTTAGAAAAACTATTAAACTATTTTAAATTATACTATATCAAAGCCGTCAGTGTCAACAGCAATTAATACCGTTATTTTTTTTTGAAATTAATACCATTATTTTTTTGAAAATTTTACGGACCGTAAACGAAGTTACCAACAACAAAGTCAAATAAAAGCCGTAATTCAACAATTGCCGACTGTGCAATGCCCGAAATAATATAGTTATCTTCTACTTCATGTAATTTTGTAATTCCTCGTTTTGCTAAATCAAAATACAGACGCTCTGTTTCATTTTCATACTGCCGGCGCTTGCTGAACTCAAACAGCTTTTTGTACATTTTATAATATCTCCAGCAAAGCTCACTGCTCTTGACATTTTCAAGCGCTTCTCCTGTTGCTGCATTCTTCGCCTGCTCAAACAAGTCGTTAAGCTCAGTTAACTCCGCCTTCGAGCACTTGAGAACTGCGGAGGGCTTCATATAAATGTTTATATGCTTTCTTGCCGCATATGTGTCCGCTTTTGTAATAAACTGATAAATATACTCTCCTGCCTCGCCGTAATATCCGTCACAGAACTCTTTGATAACAGCGTCGTAATCGCAGTAGGGATTTTGCATAACCTTGCTTATTAAGTATGAGCGAAGCTCTGCAAATTCGGGGTCAGGGTTGTTCGGGTCAAGCGTATAGTTGCCCTCCTCATATATTCCCTTTACATTATGCTCATAGTAGATTCTGATGTTATGAGCCATTGCATTAAGATTGGGAAACAGTGCCTCAAAATATGAAAAATCGGTGCAGTAGTCCCATATATAAATTCTGCCGCAAATTTTGCTCCAGTCCGCCAAATCCTTCATGAATGCCTTGTTGGCAAGGCATTTTTCGTCATCAATATAATGCGAGGCGCAGCACTCAATTGTGCAAAGTCTGATAATTACATTATCAAGCGGTACAATATCCGTCGGAGCGCTTCTTGTATATCTGTATGCAAAGGTGTCAATTGCAACATTGTCATAGCCTGCATCCTTTACAGCCTGTGCAATTTTATTAACAAACAGCAAATTCGGCGCACTGTAGCCGCCGTGTTCCTTTGCACACTTAACACATTCATCACATTTGCAGCCTGTCAGGTCATCCGACTGCGTGAGTGAAATTATCTGCAGCGGTGCATTGGGTTTGTATTTTTTTCCGGAAACAGAGTGTGTTTCCCTTTTGTTTTCAAGAATTTCAAAAACCTCGTCCTTAACAATCTCAAAAGTTTTAGGATTTGAAAGGCAGAGTTCGTCACGTCTCCTGTTTCCTTTTGAATCAAGTGCATAGCACTCAAGATTTTCACCTTTATCATAGTACTTTGTCGAATTAAGAAAATCGGCTGTAAATGTGTGGCAGAAGCCCGAGATATACTGCGTTCTGTCGCCCATAGATTCATAATATGCAGTCTGCTTGTCAATTCTTTGTTTTGCCTGTTCGTCAGTTTCGTCCGCCTGCTGACCGCTTATTTCAAATCTGTATACATCGGTATTGAAGCCTCTGAAGCGGGAATATTCATCATCCTTCGAGCTCATCCAGTCTGTATCACGCATTTCAAAATATTCGTTATAATCAAGAACATAACCGCCCTTCTTTTTAGGGAAAGTGATTTTATCAGAGGTTGTTTTTATCATTTTCGATGTATAACATTTAATACCGCCAAACTGCTCAAGAAAATCGTATACACCTCTGAGAAGATGCGCTTTGTTATCTGCAACGATTTTGATGTTCCTGTTGTCGGAAGAAAAGGTATAGTCCGAGCCGTTGTTTTCATTAACTGCAAGCTCAATAACCGGGCTTTTGGTTTTTTTGTTGGTTACATTCAGCTCTTTGCCGAGTATCATTTTCACATATCCGTTAAATTTTTCCGCAATAGACAAAAGATCCTTATCCCTAACGAGAAGCTCATATCTGTCTGTCACCTCAAAGCGGTCTAAATTTTCATAGTTAACCGCTGCAATCTGATAATCATCAGGTCCATATTCCGTATTGTGGTAACCGACGAGATAAACAACGAATACCGTAACAAGCACAAGACCGATAAGAATAAGCGGCGTCCACAAAATCCACAATAATTTTTTCTTCATAATAAATTCTCTCCAATTGTTTTGTTTTAAGAGCAAAACATTGATGTGCAATTAGTTAAAAATTCGAAACAGGTACTTAAGGCACGCGGTTTTGAAACCGGCGTTCTCTTATTCTTTTGCGGAGACCTTTTTCTTTTCATCGGAAGAGT
>JAEDGK010000148.1 GCA_016297555.1 Clostridiaceae bacterium | reverse complement strand
AATAACCCGAGAAAAATCCGCAAAGAATATAAATATCAGGAGGCATTTTAAATGAGAGCAGTTATAACCGTTATCGGCAAAGATATGGTCGGTATTCTCGCAAAGGTATCCACCGAATGTTCAAACCATAACATAAATGTTCTTGAGGTCACTCAGTCCATTCTTCAGGATATGTTTGCCATGATTATGATGGTTGACATCACAAAATCGGATATTCCTTTCACGGAATTTTCCGAAATGCTCGGCAAAATGGGCGACAGCATGGGGCTTTCAATCCATGCCATGCACGAGGATATTTTTAACGCCATGCATACAATTTAAGCGAGGTGACCGCAATGCTTAACGCAAGAGACATCCTTGAAACAATCACAATGATTCAGGACGAACATCTTGATGTCCGAACCATAACCATGGGCATCTCCCTGCTCGACTGCTGCCACAGCGACATTGACACCATGTGTATGAGAGTTTATGACAAGATAACCCGCTATGCAAAGGATCTTGTTGCAACCGGTGAACAGATAGAAAAAGAGCTCGGGATTCCCATCATAAACAAACGAATTTCCGTAACCCCCGCGGCAATGATACTCGCCTCCTGCGATAACAGGGACGCTGTAAAGCTTGCAAAAACGCTTGAAATGGCGGCTGTTACCTGCGGAGTAAACTTCCTCGGCGGTTTCTCGGCACTTGTTCAAAAAGGCTTCGGCCCCGGCGACAAAGAGCTTATTGAAGCAATCCCCGAGGCTCTGAGCGAAACGGAGCACATCTGCTCCTCGGTAAACATCGGCTCAACAAAAACCGGCATAAATATGGACGCCGTTGCAATGATGGGTCATGTTGTCAAAAAAAGTGCCGAGCTGACTGCGGACAGAAGCTGCATAGGTCCCGCAAAGCTCGTAGTTTTCTGCAACGCTCCCGAGGATAACCCGTTTATGGCGGGCGCATTCCACGGAGCGGGCGAGCCCGACTGCGTTATCAATGTCGGCGTTTCGGGCCCCGGCGTTGTTCGCGCGGCTCTTGCAAAGGCGGGCGACTGCGATTTGACCGCCGTTGCCGACCTTATCAAAAAAACCGCATTCAAAATCACCCGCATGGGTCAGCTCGTTGCAAGCGAAGCTTCGCGCAGACTCGGCGTTCCTTTCGGAATAGTTGACCTTTCTCTTGCTCCCACACCCGCAATCGGCGATTCGGTTGCACATATTCTTGAAGAAATGGGGCTTGAATCCTGCGGCTGCCACGGCACAACGGCGGCTCTCGCGCTCCTCAATGACGCCGTTAAAAAGGGCGGTGTAATGGCTTCTTCCCATGTCGGCGGTCTTTCGGGCGCTTTCATCCCCGTCACCGAGGACGCAGGCATGATTGACGCGGCAAGATGCGGCTCACTGAGCATAACAAAGCTTGAAGCGATGACGGCGGTTTGCTCCGTCGGGCTTGATATGATTAACATTCCGGGCGACACTCCGCCCGAGGTAATTTCGGCTATAATTGCAGACGAGGCGGCTATCGGCATGGTTAATTCAAAAACAACCGCAGTAAGAGTTATTCCCGCAATCGGCAAAAAGGTCGGCGATGAGTTAAGCTTCGGCGGTCTGCTCGGCAGCGGTCCGATAATGCCCGTTTCAACATATTCACCCGCAAAATTCATTTCACGAGGCGGCAGAATACCCGCTCCTATGCAGAGCCTCAAAAACTGACGGAGGTTTAGATATGAATATTCTTTCATACCCTAAATTTATCAGACCCGTTATCTCATTCTTTCTCTGCATAATCTCAATTTTTCTGTCATTGGGGGATAAGCCTATAATACCGCACGGAAAAGAAATCAATATGAGCAAATTTGAGCTGACTTGGGCGGACGAATTTGACGGTGACAGCCTTGATTTATCTAAATGGGGCGCACATTGCTTTAACAACGGCGAAACAGCCGTCAGACGCGGCGGCTATTGGGATTTAAAGCTCGCAACGGTTGCCGACGGCAATCTTCACATTGCAACAAAATTTTATCCCGAGGGGCTTGACGGCAACGGCAAGCCCGGGTGGTACACCTGCGGAATTGACACCAAAAAAGCCTTTGAGCAAAAGCACGGCTATTTTGAGGTTCGCTGCATTCTGCCCAAGGGAGTCGGTCAGTGGTCGGCATTCTGGATGCTCTGCGATTCAATGTCTTTGACTGAAAACGGCGGAAAAGACGGCGCGGAAATCGATATTTTTGAATCCTGCTTTTATTCAAAGGAAGGAATGGCGCGCAATTCTGTAAGCTCAAACATTCATATCAACGGCTACGGCGACGCGCACGAAACTGAAAATGTATGCGACGCGCTTGTTACCGCCAACAACCCTTATGAGGAATTCAACACCTACGGGCTTGAATGGAACGAGGACGGCTACATTTTCTATATCAACGGAGTTGAAACCGGCAGGAGCAGCTTCGGCGGTGTTTCCGAGGTTCCCGAATGGCTCATTCTCTCCGTTGAGGTTGACGGTGCAGACGGAGTGCCCGCAGACGGCTGGTCGGGTCCGTCAATCGAAAACAACACCGAACCGCTCACGGATTTTGTTGTTGATTATGTCAGAGCATATCAGTATAAATAAATATTTCAGCGCACGGCAGGACTTCCCGCCGTGCGTTTTTTGTATTAATTCTGATTTTTGCAGGCACGGTTTTCATAAAAAGTGCAGAAAAATTCAAATAAATTTTTTATGTTTTGCCTGTCAGAAATCCTGATAGGTTTATGTAAAATTTTATATATGTTTTGTGCATTTTTGTTTAAATGTATGTTGACATATATAATGTAATATGGCATAATTTGTAACGGATAAAATTAAAGTGGCGGCAAAGCGGCAGATTAAAAATTGTTCGCTTTCCGCATAAAGAGGTGTTTACATGATATGAAAAACGCGGTTAAAAAAACAAATCGTTTTGTTTCGCTGATTCTGAGCCTCGCAATAATTGTTTCATCGCTTGCAGTTATCGGCGTAATCAGCGAAGCAAGCCTGAAAGCATCCGCAGAGGGCACGGTAACAACCGTTGTCGCCTGCTCGGACT
>JAEDGK010000147.1 GCA_016297555.1 Clostridiaceae bacterium | reverse complement strand
AAATAATCAAAAACGGCTTGTATCGAAATTGATACAGGCCGTTTTTCAATGCGGAATTCGGAATTGAGGACGGGTTTCACCCGTACCCGATTATATTTATTTTTCGGGCGGTAAATCGTAGGGACAGCCCTTGCGGCTGTCCGTGAAAACACAAAACTTCACGGCGTGCAATTCGTAGGGGACGATGCCCACATCGTCCCAATCGCGGCGACCCCGCGGGATCGCCCGAAAGCCGATAATCAATAACACCCGCCGAAATAATGATTGTTTTTTATTTCCATCCTCCGTCTTTTGCTTCGCAAAATCCACCTCCTTTGCCAAAGGAGGCTAATGTTAACAGTAGGCTTACTGCTATGGGCTCCTTAGAAAAGGAGCTGTCCGTAGGACTGAGGATTGATTTTTCCGTAAAATCTATGCTGCTTTCTCGGCGGCTTGTGGTCAAGCCGCCCTACATTGGATTTATAAACAAACAATATGATTCAACAATTTGTTAATTCCGCATTACGCATTCCTCACTCCGCATTAACAAAAAATCCGCCCCGAAATCGGAGCGGATTAATGCTTCAAATATTATCAGTCGTCGCAATCGTCGCAGCAGTCATCGCAGTCACAGTCAACCTCAAATTCGAGAAGCTCGTTGCACTTGGGGCAATTAATGCTTCCGTCCTCAAGGATGTCTCTGTCAACGCAGATAACCTCGCCGCAGCTCGGGCATTCAACATCGTAATACTCTTCTTCGTCGTCGCAGCAGTCATCACAGCAGCAATCGTCAAGATCCTCATAGACAAAGCCCTCAAGCTCGTCGAGATCCTCATCAACCGCGTCAAGCTGCTCACTGACGAGATCAAGTCCGTCCTCAAGATCGCTTACCGAAAGAGCAAGCTCGTCAAGAACGCCGATCATAGCGTTAATAATCTTGGTTTCGGGTTTATTCTCGTCAAGAGCAAGACCCTCTGCAAGACCTTTAAGATATGCAACCTTTTCTGTTACGGTCATTTCTTTGTCCTCCAAAAAATTATTTATGCACGGCTGAGATACTCGCCTGTGCGGGTGTCAACAACAATCATTTCGCCCTCGTCGATGAACAGAGGAACCTTAACCTCTGCGCCTGTTTCAAGAGTTGCGGGCTTTGTTGCGTTGGTGGCGGTGTTGCCTGCAAAGCCGGGATCGGTCTTTGTTACCTGAAGAGTAACGGTTGTGGGAGGCTCAACGCCGAAAACGCTGCCCTTATAGGAAAGAACGCGGCAGGTTTCGTTTTCTTTAACGAACTTGAAGTTTTCGGGCAGAGTGTCCGCTCCGATGGGAACCATATCGTAGGTTTCGGGATCCATGAAGTAATAAAGATCGCCGTCTGCATAAGAATATTCCATTTCCTTGCGCTCAATGTAAGCGGTGGGGAACTTTTCGGTGGGGCTGAAGGTGCGCTCAACAACTGCGCCGCCGATTACATTTCTGATTTTTGTTCTGACGAAAGCGGCACCCTTGCCGGGCTTAACATGCTGGAACTCGATAATCTGATAAACCTGACCGTCCATTTCAAAGGTTACGCCGTTTCTGAAATCGCCTGCTGATACCATAGAAATATTACTCCTTACAATGTTTATATGTTTTCACAGTTATTTTATACTATTCATCGGGATTTTTCAAGTCTTTTTTTTAATTTAACGCTGCGTTACAGAATTATAAGCTTTTTCGGGCTCTTTGTGATATTTTCGCAGCCGTTTTCCGTTATTATTGCCATATCTTCGATGCGTACTCCGAATTCGCCCGGCAGATATATTCCCGGCTCAACCGTTACAACATCGCCGATTTCGAGAATCCGGCTGCTTTTGGGCGAGAGACGCGGCTCCTCGTGGATTTCAATGCCCACTCCGTGACCCGTGCCGTGACCGAAATAATCGCCGAAGCCCGCGTTTTCGATAACTTCTCTTGCGGCGGCGTCCGCCTCGCGGCAGGAAAGACAGGGGCGCAGAGCTTCAAGCCCCTTAAGCTGCGCGGCAAGAACGGTTTCATAAACCCGAGCCTGCTTTGACGAAACCTCGCCTACGGCAACCGTGCGGGTCATATCGCTGTGATATCCGTCAATAACCGCGCCGAAATCCATAGTTATAAAATCGCCCGTTTCGATTTTTTTGCCGCTCGGAACTCCGTGGGGCATTGAGGAATTTTTTCCGCTGACGGCTATTGTTTCAAACGAAACACATTCCGCGCCGTTTTTGAGCATAAAGAAATCAAGCTCCAGCGCGATTTCACGCTCGGTTACGCCCTCACGGATAAAGCCGAGAATATGGCTGAACGCCTTTTCGGCAATCGCCTGAGCGGCAAGGATTTTTTCTTTTTCTTCCTTGTATTTTGAGCGGCGCAGAGCCGTCAGCGCTTCGTCGGCAAGCTCCGCCGAGCAATCGCAGGGGATAATTTCACAAAGCTTTTGGAATTCCGCAACGCTGAGCCGCTGAGCCTCGGTGAAAACCTTGTTAATTCCGAGCTTGGCGATATATTCGGGAAGCTGCTCGGAAAGCGAGGTCAGCAGAGCGGTCTGCACGCAAGGGTCGGTTTCGTTTTGCGCCGCCTCGATATATCGGCTGTCGGTCAGAAAAACCGCCTCGGTGTTTGTGACGAGCAAATAGCCGTCGCTTGAAGCGAAGCCCGTCATATAACGCCTGTTTTCGGGGGAAACGATTAGATATGCCTGACCCGATTTAAGATTTGATTGAAGTTTGTTGATATTCATATTTTTCTCCGAGTTGTTAATTATTTGCGGTTAAAGCGTGGTTGTTTATTAATAGGTGCAGGGCGGCTTGCCTGCAAGCCGCCGAGAAAATGATTGTTTTTTTATCTCCAATCCTCCGTCACGGCTTCGCCGTGCCACCTCCTTTGCCAAAGGAGGCTAATGCTGCCGTGAGCTTTTGGGTAATTCGTAGGGAGGCGTCCCCGACAAGTTACGCAATGAAAATACATCTCCGGTAGGGAACGCTGTCCTCAGCGTTCCGGGAGAATACAGTAAATTTTTCGGCGGCTTGTGGTCAAGCCGCCCTACTCTCACCTTTTACCTATTCACTA
>JAEDGK010000040.1 GCA_016297555.1 Clostridiaceae bacterium | reverse complement strand
TTTTTACATCTTATTTGCTGTATTTGCCTCTCTTTACATAGTGAGTATGAAGAACCTCGTGAGCAATGTGACTGCCGGGCTTCTCAAAATACTCTCTGTAAACAGTCTTGATGGCTTCGCTTTCGTGAGACTTTCTGAGAGGAAGATTTTTATCTGCCTCATAAAGAGCCTTGCCTCTGATGCCTTTAAGGTCAACAAAGTTGCGGACACTTGCAGGCTGAACGGGCTGACCGCCGCCGTTTACGCAGCCGCCGGGGCAAGCCATGATCTCAATGAACTGATAATCGGCAGTGCCGTTCTTAACCTTTTCCATAACGGCTTCGGCGTTCTTGAGTCCGCTTGCTGCGCAGACCTTGATTTCCATGCCTGCAACGGTGTAAACAGCCTCTTTGATGCCCTCTGTGCCTCTGACCTCGGTGAATTCAACGCTCTTGAGCTCCTCGCCCGTGAGAGTTTCAACCGCTGTTCTCAGAGCAGCCTCCATAACGCCGCCGGTTGCGCCGAAGATAACGCCGGCGCCCGTGCCCTCGCCGAGAGGATTGTCAAATTCTTCGTCGGGAAGATTATTGAACGAAATGCCTGCGGTTCCAATCATTCTTGCAAGCTCTCTTGTGGTCAGAGCGTAGTCAATGTCGGCGTAACCGCTTGCGCTCTGATCGTCTCTGCCGCACTCAAATTTCTTTGCCGTGCAGGGCATAATGCTGACAACAACGATATCCTTGGGATCAAGGTTCATCTTCTTTGCATACCATGTCTTGGCAACTGCGCCGAACATCTGCTGCGGGGACTTGCAGCTTGAAAGATGGTCTAACTGATCGGGATAATAATGCTCGCAGTATTTAACCCAGCCGGGTGAGCAGGAGGTAATCATGGGCAGAACGCCGCCATTCTTAACTCTTTCGACAAGCTCGTTGGCTTCTTCCATGATGGTAAGGTCGGCTGAGAAATCGGTGTCAAATACCTTGTTGAAGCCGAGACGGCGCAGAGCCGCAACCATCTTGCCGGTAACATTGGTGCCGATTTCATAGCCGAATGCTTCGCCGAGAGTAACTCTGATTGACGGAGCGGTGTTGACAATAACAAACTTGTCGGGATCTGCAATGGCCTCAAATACCTTTGCGGTGTCGTCCTTCTCATAGAGTGCGCCTGTGGGGCAGTTGACTATGCACTGACCGCAGGATACGCAGGAGAAATCATAGAGAGGCAGCTCAAACGGAGAGCCGATATGAGTGTCAAAGCCTCTGGCGTTTGCGCCGATAACGCTGATAGCCTGATTGTCGCAGGCGGAAACGCAGCGGCGGCAGAGAACGCACTTGCTGTTGTCTCTTATCATGTGGGGAGCGGAATCGTCAAACTGAGCCGCGGGCATTTCGCCCTCGTAGGTGTTGACATCCTCAACGCCGTAATCCTTGCAGAGCTTCTGAAGCTCGCAGTTTCCGCTGCGAACGCATGAAAGGCAAGCCTTGTTGTGAGTGGAAAGAACAAGCTCAAGATTGTGTCTGCGGCTTCTTCTGACCTTTTCGGTGTTTGTGAAAACTTCCATGCCCTCGTTAACAGGGTATACGCAGGCGGCAACAAGGGAACGAGCGCCCTTAACCTCAACCATGCACATACGGCAAGCGCCGATTTCGTTCATATTCTTGAGATAGCAGAGAGTGGGAATTTCAACTCCCGCATATCTTGCCGCCTCAAGAATAGAGATGCCCTTGGGAACGCTCAGGGGCATATTATTTATTTTAATGTTTACCATTTCCATTAGCTTATGCCTCCTCTATTAGCCTTTGCTGATAGCGCCGAACTTGCAGGATTCCATGCAGGCGCCGCACTTGATGCACTTGGTGGTGTCGATTGTGTGAGGTGTCTTAACAGAGCCCGTGATAGCGCTTGCGGGGCACTTTCTCGCGCAGAGGGTGCAGCCTCTGCACTTCTCGGGATCGATGGTGTAGTTAAGCAGCTTCTTGCAAACGCCCGCGGGGCATTTCTTATCGACAACATGGGCAATATATTCATCGCGGAAGAACTTCAGTGTTGCAAGAACGGGGTTGGGAGCTGTCTGACCAAGGCCGCAGAGTGAATTTTCCTTTATGTAATATGCAAGCTCCTCGAGCTTGTCAATATCCTCAAGAGTTCCGTTGCCGGAGGTAATCTTTTCGAGGATTTCCATCATTCTCTTTGTGCCGATACGGCAGGGAGCGCACTTGCCGCAGGATTCGTCAACGGTGAAATCAAGGAAGAACTTCGCAATGTCAACCATACAGTTGTCTTCGTCCATAACGATAAGTCCGCCCGAACCCATCATACAGCCGATAGCGGTGAGGTTATCGTAATCGATTTCGGTGTCGATAAGGCTTGCAGGGATGCAGCCGCCCGAGGGGCCGCCCGTCTGAGCTGCCTTGAACTTTTTGCCGTTGGGAACGCCGCCGCCGATATCCTCGATGATTTCACGCAGGGTTGTGCCCATGGGAATTTCAACAAGACCTGTGTTGCAAATCTTGCCGCCGAGCGCAAATACCTTTGTGCCCTTTGACTTCTCGGTGCCCATTGAAGCAAACCAATCGGCGCCCTTGAGAATAATCTGAGGAATATTTGCAAATGTTTCAACATTGTTTTCGGTTGTGGGCTTGCCGAAAAGTCCCTTAACCGCAGGATAGGGAGGACGGGGACGCGGCTCGCCTCTGTTGCCCTCAATGGAGGTCATAAGAGCGGTTTCCTCACCGCAGACGAATGCGCCTGCACCGAGGCGGATATGAAGGTCAAAATCAAAGCCCGAATCAAAGATGTTTTTGCCGAGCAGACCGTATTCCTTTGCCTGGTCAATAGCTATCTGCAAACGCTTAACGGCAATGGGATATTCGGCGCGGACATAAACATAGCCCTCGCTTGCGCCCGTTGCATAGCCGCAGATTGTCATTGCCTCAACGATGCAGTGCGGGTCGCCCTCAAGAACGGAGCGGTCCATAAATGCGCCGGGGTCGCCCTCGTCGGCGTTGCAGACAACATATTTCTGGTCAGCGTCGTTTGCTGCGGTGAAGCTCCATTTAAGACCTGTGGGGAATCCGCCGCCGCCTCTGCCGCGAAGACCCGAATCCTTAACAACCTGAATAACCTCGGCGGGAGTCATCTCCGTTAAAACCTTGCCGAGAGCGGCATAGCCGTCCATGGCAATGTATTCGTCGATATTTTCGGGGTTGATAAGTCCGCAGTTACGCAGAGCAACTCTCTTCTGAGTTTTATAGAAGTTTGTGTCGTTGAGTGAAACATGCTTGCCTGCCTCGGCAGCAGTTTTTTCGTCAACATCCTTATAAACAAGTCTGTCAACAAGTCTGCCCTTGAGAAGATGCTCCTCAACTATTTCCGCAACATCGCTTTCCTGAACGCGGCTGTAAAAAGTGCCTTCGGGATAGATGATGACAACGGGGCCGAGAGCGCAAAGGCCGAAGCAGCCCGTCTGGACTATTTTAACCTCATCCTCAAGACCCTGCTTTGCAAGCTCTTTTTCAAAGGTTGACATAAGCACCTTGCTGCCCGATGAGGTACAGCCCGTGCCGCCGCAAATCAATACATGGGAACGAATCATATTATTTTAACCTCCATTATGAGATAGCGTTGCTGATTGTGTATTCCTGAACAACATTGCCGCCCTTGAGATGCTTCTCAATAACCTCGGCAGCCTTTTCGGGGGTCATCTTAACATAAGTAACCTTATCTTTACCCGCCTCAAAGATTTCAACAACAGGCTCGTACTGGCAAACGCCGATGCAGCCGGTCTGTGAAACCGTAACCTTTTCGCTGAGACCTTCTTTGCTTACGCCCTCAACAAAAGCGCTCAAAACGGGTCTTGCGCCCGCCGCGATGCCGCAGGTTGCCATGCCGACAACCACTCTGATTTCGCCGCTGCCCTCGCGAAGAATAACCTTATCCTTCATCTTTTCTCTGATTGCCGCAAGCTCAGCCAATGATTTCATAACATCTATCCTCTCTTAAAATATTTACTATAAAATTATGAAACGGAGTCATATCCCTCTTTGAGATAATCCTCTATCCATTTTATAACCTCGTAATTGTCAAGCGGAACTTCGCCGAGCACTCCGCGCAGCTCCCTTGTGTCCAGCTCCACGCTGCCGCCCGTCATATTATGAATAAATTTCCATTCGATATCGGGCGCGCCCTGAATGAGCGCCGCAACGGTGGAAACCGTGTCGCCGAGCGGAGTAAAATCAAGGTGATTTTTATAAAACTCCGCAGTCACCTCGGTTCCGTGATTAACCGGGTCGGCACTTTCGCAAACGGATTTAATTTTAATGCCGCCGCCCGTCTGCTCCGCGGCAAGCTTCAGCAGAGGAATCCCGAGCCCGACGCTTCTCGTCGTGCGCGTTGTGTAAAACGGATCCATAACCCTTTCAACGGTTTCGGCGTCCATTCCGCAGCCGTCGTCCGCTATGGTCAGAGTCAGCGTTTCCTCTGTTTCGTCAATTTTTATCAAAATATTCTCAGCGCGCGCCTTAACGGAATTCTGCGCGATATCAAGAATATTGAGCGATAACTCTTTCATAAGCCTTTCAGCCTTTCAAAAAGCCTTTTTCTGATATTTTCCGCACCGCCGTCGCAGTCAAGCTCAAAGCAGTTGAGTCTGCCGTTGATATCCCACAGATAATGCGCGTCGGACGAAACTGCAATCGGCTTGCCCTCAAGAACGGGGAATTTTTTTAGGTATTCCTCCGCCTTTTCTCCGTCGTGAAGCTCGGCGCACGAAAAAAACGGCTGCTCGGGAAAAACACCGAGCGTTGCCACAATTCCGTTTGCCTCCCTGTCGATATGCGCGGGGAAGCATATTCCGCCGAAGCTTTCCGCAAACGCGGGAGCCTCGTCAACGGTTACCGTGGTGGCGTTGGAGAGCAGGTATTCGTCGGTTCCGATTATTTCATCGTTTTCATCCATAATAAGCTGCTCGCCGAAAATATCGGTGCGGTTTTTTATTGGTATTCTTCTTGAATTTACGGCAGCGTCAAAATTCATTGCCGCTTCAAGCTCCTCAAAAAGGCAAAGGAGGTGAATATCCTCCGCAGTGGTCAGCTCCATTCCCGCCACGGGAACAATCCCGTTTTTTTCAGCCGCCGCAAAAAAGGCGGGGCAGTTGCGGCAGGTGTTGTGGTCGGTCAGAGCCATTATGTCAAGCTTTGCAACCACTCCCATGCCCGCAATGTTGTTTGGGGTCATATCGTTGTCGCCGCAGGGCGACAGGCAGGAATGAATGTGCAGATCGTAATAATATTTTTTCATATCAAAGCTTTGAGCCGAGAAGCAGCGCCGCTTCATAAGCGGTAAGCTCCGCGGAAAGAATGTTGACGCCCTTCATCTGTGCCGTTTGGGCAACGCTCGGCTCGAGCTGAACTCCCTCGGCAAGAATGATGCACGCAACATCGGCAAGGGCGGCAACGGCAACGATGTTAATGTTGGACATTATCGTTATCCACGCGCTGTCCGCCTTGGCTCTGCCCATTACCCAGCTGAGCAGGTCGCCGATATAAGCTCCGGTTATTTCACGCTCTGCATCGGGCAGCGAAATTGCTTTAAAGCCCTCGCAGGCGGCAAGCTCACTGACTTTCAACGCTCTCACCTCCGCTGTATTCTCTGATATACTTTTTAATAAACTCTTTGTAGGCGATTATGCAGTCGTTTCTGTCCGCGTGCCCTAACACAATGTCTTCGGCAAAGGCGCGGCAGTTCGGAGCGCCGCAGGAGCCGCAGTCAATGCCCGGCAGTTCCTTACGCAATGCCTGAATTTGCGCCATAAGCCTCATTGATTCGCCTATATTGTCGCTCAAACGGTTGAGCGGCTTGTAATTCGGAAAATCCGTAAAGAAGCAGCTGTTCGGAATGTAATTTTCGCCCTCGGGCATTGAATTGAGCGAAACGGGCATATAACGCCTGAGCGTGTGAAGCCTGTTTTTCGCCACAAACGGATTTTCAATGGTAAGCACTCCGCCGACGCAGCCGCCGGGGCAGGCGTTAAGCTCAACAAAATCAACGGGCGGAATGTTGCCGTCCTCAATTTGGTCAAGCACGGAAATAACATTGTTAATTCCGTCTGCCGCGATTATTTTGTCATTTATCAGCGCCGACGCTTCGCCTCCGCAGATAGCCCAGCTCAGACCGATTCTGCCTGCCTGAGAAGGCATATCACAAACCTTTTCACGCTTCATAACATTAAGAAGCTGAAAATATATTTCGCTCATCGAAATAACAAGGTCAACCTCGCTCTTATAGCTGCCGAAGCCCGTTCTTGCATAGCTCATCTTTGCGGGGCAGGGCGATATGAAGCAGACTCCGATATCCTCTCTTTTAAGCTCGGGATGTTCATTCATCGCCTTTTTTCTTGCAAGAGCGGCGGCAACCTCCATTGGAGGCAGCAGCGGAATAAGATTATCCTTTAAGAAAGGAAAGCGGAGCACGATAAGCCTTGTAACAACGGGGCAAGCCGTGCTGATAACGGGCTTTTTAATGCCCTCCGCCTGAAGATAAAGCCTTGTGTAAGCGGAAACAAGCTCCGCTCCTTTTGCGACCTCAAACACATCGTCAAAGCCTATGTCAAGCAAGCCCTGCAAAACATAGCCGATGTTGTCAAGATTGTCAAACTGAGCAAAAAGGCTCGGAGCGGGGAGCGCGATTTTGTATTTGAAGCTGTTGATTTCGTCAAACAAATTGCAAATGCTTTTTTTCGCATTGTGCGTGCAGTTTCGGATGCACTCGCCGCAGTCTATGCAGCGCTCCGCATCGATTTCGGCACAGCCGCCGCGAATTCTGATAGCCTCGGTCGGGCAGTGCTTCATGCAGGTTGTGCAGCCGGTGCATTTATCGGCGTCGAGCGACACCGAGTGTATGTAAGCAGTGTTCATTGAAAAAGGAATCCCCTCTCAAGTCAGTAATTCACTCTCATTGTGATAGTTGTGCCCTGACCGACAACGGAATCTATATTCATTTGATCGGTGTATCTTTTCATATTCGGAAGACCCATTCCGGCGCCGAAGCCGAGGGAGCGGATATTGTCGGGCGCTGTTGAGAAGCCCTCCTGCATAGCCTGCTCGATGTTTGCAATTCCCGGTCCGGAATCTTTCAGAATGATGTCAACGCTTCCGTCGCTGACGATAACATCCGCAACGCCGCCGCCCGCATGAATGACCATATTTATTTCGCCCTCATACATTGCGATTGACACTCTGCGGATGGTTTCAGGGTCAAGCCCGAGCTGACGCAGATTTTTTTTGACCTGCACCGACGCCTGACCTGCCGAGGTGAAGTTATCGCCGTCAACATCAAAGTGGAAAACCAAGGGTTCAGCCATTTATTTCACCATTTCCTTTAAGCCCGCCGGAGTATAGAATGCCGCAAGCCTCATACATCCTTTTGGGCGTTGTGAGAACGGCAATTCCGCTTTCGGCTGCAAGGTCAAGCATCTCTTGCGACGGTCTTTTTGAACGGACGAAAACAATGCAAACCATATCCATCATTTCAGCCGTGCGAATGACCTGAGCGTTGACAAGTCCCGTGAGCAGAACAGCCTGATCTTTGACATATGCGAGCACATCGCTCATCATATCGCTTCCGCAGGCGGAGTGAATGTCTTTTTCAAGGCTTTCTTCTCCGCATAAAATCTCCGCGCCGAGCAAATCCCTGATAGTTTTGATTGTCATACAAAATCCCTCTTCATTCCGATTGAACAGAAAAATTAATTGTATTTGGCAAGAATATCTGCAACCTCATCGGGAGTTACTCTGCCGTAAACATCGTCGTTAACGGTGAAAACGGGAGCAAGTCCGCATGCGCCTATGCAGCGGCAGGCTTCGATTGAGAATTTAAGGTCAGCCGTGCATTCGCCGGGCTGAGCGCCGAGAATTTCGCAGATTTTATCAAGTATGGCCTGCGAGCCTTTAACATAGCAGGCGGTTCCGAGGCAAACGGAAACATTGTATTTGCCCTTGGGCGAAAGTGAAAACAGCGCATAAAAGCTTGAAACGCCGTAAACCTTCTGAAGCGGAACGCCCATTCCCTCGGCAATCATTGTCTGAACCTCGATGGGCAGATAGCCGTAAATGTTCTGAGCCTCTTGCATAACATGCATGAGCATGCTCTTGTCGTCCTTGCACTCCTCTATAACAGCCTTGAGCTGCGCTTCCTGCTCCGGAGTGCCCGTAAAGGGTAAATTGCTAATTTTTTTCAGCATTAAGCCATTCCTCCCGAATGATATTTTTTGCTGTTTAATGCTTGGATTTCGGTCAAAACAGCCCAAAATCTCACATTTTAAAAGCATTATAACATATGATAAATAAAAATGCTACTTTTTTATCGATTTTTTTTGCCTGATTTGCGCGTTTTTCTTGTTTTTTTCGGGTTTTTCAGGGTTAGCAAAAGCTAATTCCGAAAAAATTGCTTTCCGATTTTGCGTTAAGCCGTAATTGACAGCCCGCCGCAGCTATGATATTATAATTTATACACCCAAATCGGAATATTATTTGAAAAGTGGTAGATTTATGAAAAGCAAACGCAGTTTCCCGATAGCAACCGTCACCAAAAAGGCGGAAGCGGCAATAAAAAAGGGGCACCCGTGGGTCTATGACGCTGAAATTCTTCAGTTTTTCGGCGAGGCGGAAAACGGCTGCCTTGTTGATGTGCTTTCTCAAAAAGGCTCTTATCTCGGCACGGGCTTTCTGAGCCTTAAAAGCAAAATTCGGGTGCGTATTCTTTCGTCCAATGCAAACGAGAGCTTTTCGGATGCGTTTTGGGAAAGGCGGCTCAGATATGCGGTTGAATACAGAAAAACCGTTATGGGCGACGATTTTTCGTGCTGCCGCCTGATTTTCGGCGAAGCGGACGGTCTGCCGGGGCTGACGGTTGACAGATTTTCAAACATACTTGTTGCTCAGGTTCTTTCTTTCGGAATGGACAAAATCAAAGATACAATATACACTCTGCTTGTTAAAATTCTGCGTGAGAGCGGAGAAAAAATTGACGGCGTTTATGAGCGAAACGATGTTGCAATCCGTTCACTTGAGGGGCTTTCGGAATATAAAGGTTGGTATGAGCCGATTCCTCATCCCGAAGAAACCTTTACGGAAATAACCGAAAACGGAATAAAATATATTGTTGACTTTGAGAACGGTCAGAAAACGGGCTTTTTTCTTGACCAGAAATATAATCGGCTTGCCGTTGCAGGCATTGCAAAGGGCAAAAGGGTGCTTGACTGCTTTACTCACACGGGCTCCTTCGCGCTCAACGCCGCAAAAGGCGGGGCGGAAAGAGTTACGGCTGTCGATATTTCCGAAACGGCGCTTGAAACGGCAAGGTCAAACGCAGAGAAAAACGGACTTGACGGAAAAATGGATTTTGTTGCCGCCGATGTTTTTGACCTGCTGCCCGAGCTTGAAGCAAAGGGCGGAAAGCCCTATGATTTTATAATTCTCGACCCTCCGGCTTTCACAAAAAGCCGCAAAACCGTGAAAGGCGCGGAGAGGGGCTATAAGGAAATCAATTACCGCGCCATGAAGCTGCTCCCGCGCGGCGGCTACCTTGCAACCTGCTCCTGCTCCCACTTTATGAGCAATGAGCTTTTTGTTAAAATGCTCCATTCGGCGGCGGCGGACGCAGGCGTTCAGCTTCGGCAAACAGAGGTGCGCCAGCAATGCCGCGACCATCCGATACTTTGGAATGTTCCCGAAACCGATTATCTCAAATTCTATATTTTTCAGGTGGTATAAGCTATGTTTTACGAAAATTGGATGTCATACATCAAGGATGACGCAAAAATCACAAAAATTGCAATACCCGCCTCACACAATGCGGCAACCATGGGAATGCCCAAGCCCGCAAGGTGTCAGAACGGCTCACTCTACAAGCAATATAATTGCGGCGTAAGAGAATTCGGCATTCGCCTGAAAACCGACCGCAGCGGCAGACTTTTCATCGCTCACGGAATCACAAAGGGTATGCCGGCAGAGCAGGCTTTTGAAAATCTCGGAATGATTGTCAGCGAATCGGATGAATTTTTTATTTTCGATATCAGAACATATTCCACTCAAAAAATAGGTCCTCTGACTCTCAGCTACGGCAGCGACCCCGCCGCCGTCAGCACGCTTATAAAAAAATATCTCAACCCCGAAAAATACGCCCTGACGGATTTTGACGATATCGGCAGCCTGACCGTGGGAGATATCAGAAAATCGGGCAAAAAATATTTAATCATCAACGCCGCAGAGGAATATGATTTCAGCCGCGGCGTGCCCCTGCTTGAGCCGTGGGACTCCAAGGTGTTCGGCTACAAGCCCGAAAAATTCGCAAAGGAATGTGTCAACTATCTGCGCGAGCTTGAAACCGACGGCTTTTTCTGGTTTCAGACTCAGCAAACGCCCAATCCCGGCACGGAAAACGGCTTGAAATGGCCCGATGACCTTGACGAGCTTGACCGCCCGTTCTTCCCCGGAATCATTGCGGATATCGCCGCCGACCCCGCAATGCTCGAAAAGGTCAACATTGTTGCGGGCGATTTTATGACGCGCGACAGTATGAAGGTTAACGAAATTCTTAATCTGAATTTGTTAAAGGGCGTTGTAAAAGACGAGCTGAGAGAAGAATTTGCGGCGGCAATCGGAAAAGGGAGAGATATAAAATGAAGCTGACCGTTCTCGGAAAATACGGACCTTATCCAAAGGCGGGCACGGGAGCGGCGAGCGGATATCTTGTCACCCAAGGCGAAACCGCCCTTGTTATGGATATGGGCTCGGGCACGCTTTCAAGGCTCTGCAACTGCATTGATGTCAGAAAAATCACGGCAATTTTTATTTCACATCTGCATTATGACCACACGAGCGACCTGCTTGCTTTCCGCTATCTGCTTGAAGATTTGAACCATAAGGTTACGATTTATACCGCCGCTTCCGACAGCGAATGGTATAAAATCCTTTTCACTCATCCCAATTTCAATGTTGTCAACATAAGTCCCGAAAGCGCCGTAACCGTCGGTGATTTTAAGCTTCGTTTTTATGAAATGAAGCACACGGCGCCCTGCCTTGCGATAAGGGTTGAGGGAGAAAAAACGCTTGTATATACGGGCGACACCCTTTATAATGAAAATATCGAGCGCGCGTGCGAGGGCGCGGATATTCTGCTGGCGGACTGCTCAAAGCCCGAAGGCTTCAAAGGCCCTCATATGAATGTCAGCCATGCAAAAGCTCTGAATGAAAAGCTCGGCATAAGGATAATTTCAACCCATCTCAGCCCCGATTATTCGCCCGAAAGCGAATACGGGGATTATCCCGGAATAACCGTTGCACAAGAGCTTGAAACTTACGAATTTTAATATACGGAGGCATAAAAATGTCCGAATACAGTTCAATGATAATAGGTCATGAAACAATGGATTCCAACACGGATCATCTCGGCAACACGGTAAAAATCGTCGGCGGCGCCGTGGTTTATTCCTCGGCGAGCGCTCACGCTCTCGGTCACAAAGTTGCCGCAGTTACAAAGCTTGCCGAAAAAGACAGGGACAGGCTTGCGAATTTCACTCTGCCGAAGGAGGATATCTTCTGCCTGCCGAGTGAAAAATCAACCGATATGGTGAATATTTATCACACCGCCGATAAGGAACGCAGAACCTGCGCCTGCCTTTCAAAAGGCGATCCCTTCAATGCGGCGGAGCTGCCCGCTCTCGATGTGGGTATCTATCATCTGGCGGGTCTTGTTTACGGCGATTTTGATTCCGAAATGATAAAAACGCTCGCAAAAAAAGCGCCCGTTGCGCTCGATGTGCAGGCAATGCTGCGCCATGTTGCCCCCGACGGCTCAATGTATTTTGAGGATTGGGCTGCGAAAAAGGAATGTCTGCCGTTTATAACCTATCTTAAAACCGACGCCGCGGAGGCGGAAATAATGACGGGCTGCGCCGACAGGCGCGAGGCGGCAAAGCACCTTTATTCATGGGGTGCGGGAGAAATTCTGATAACTCACAACACCGAGGTGCTTGTTTATGACGGCAAAAGCTTTTTCACCTGCCCCATAAGGTCGCGCAATTTAAGCGGCAGAACGGGCAGAGGAGATACCACATTTGCCGCATATATAAACGAGCGGCTGACTCATTCCATTCCCGAGGCTCTGCTGACTGCGGCGGCAACCGTTTCGCTTAAAATGGAAACCCCCGGTCCGTTCAAGGGCACGAGAGCCGATGTTGAAAAATATATCGCCGATTTCTATTCGGATTTTGCCTGAGCGGCGTATGTTTTAACAAAATATCCTACAACTGTTTAAATTGAATTCATACCGAATTAATAAATTCGGGTTATTATTCTAAATGTACTCAGCGGGAGCCGCAACCCGCAGTGTACTGCTCATTTTTGAGTACGCAATACCCCTCCTCAATTCAACCCCATGCAGAAAAAGATGCTTCACGGCATCTTTTTCTTGCTTTTGGGGGCTTTTTTATTTATAATGAGAGCGTTGAGGCGAAAAGTCCTCGAAACAAAAGAATAAAGGAGCCTTTTATAATGCCGAAAATCACATTTATGGGTGCGGGCAGCACGGTTTTTGCGCGCAATGTTATCGGCGACTGTATGTGCACCCCCTGCCTGCGCGAGAGCGTTATCGCGCTCTATGATATCGACGCGGAAAGACTTGAAGAAAGCTTTATAATCCTCAGCGCAATCAATGCCAATGTAAATGAAAACCGCTGCCGTATTGAAAAATACTGCGGAGTTGAAAACAGAAAAGAGGCGCTCAGAGGCGCGGATTTCGTTGTTAACGCAATTCAGGTCGGTCTTTATGACCCCTGCACGATTATTGACTTTGAAGTGCCAAAAAAATACGGTCTGCGCCAGACGATTGCCGACACGCTCGGCATAGGCGGCATTATGCGCGGGCTTCGCACAATCCCCGTTCTGCGCGATTTTGCGCGCGATATGGAGGAGGTCTGCCCCGACGCATGGTTCCTCAATTACACAAATCCGATGTCAATTCTTTCGGGCTATATGCAGAGATACACGGCAATAAAAACGGTCGGTCTTTGCCACAGCGTTCAGGTCTGCTCCTCCGACCTTCTGACCCAGCTCGGCATGGAGGATAAGCTTGAGGGCAGAAAGGAGCTTATCGCGGGCATTAACCATATGGCTTGGCTGCTTGAAATCAAGGATAAAAACGGCGTTGACCTCTACCCCGAAATAAAGAAGCGCATACCCGAAAAGCTCAGCGACCCCGATTTCAAAAACAAGGTAAGGCTTGATTACATTAAGAATTTCGGTTATTACTGCACCGAATCGAGCGAGCACAACGCCGAATACAACTGCTTCTACATCAAATCAAAATATCCCGAGCTTATCGAAAGATATAACATTCCTCTTGACGAATATCCCCGCCGCTGTGTTGAGCAGATTAAGGGCTGGAAAGAGGAAAAGGAAAGGATTCTCGACAACGGCAAAATTTCTCACGAGCGTACCCGTGAATATGCGTCCTATATTATGGAGGCAATCGTGACGGGCAACCCCTATAAGATAGGCGGAAATGTGCTTAACACGGGTCTGATTGACAATCTGCCTGCTGATGCCTGCGTTGAGGTTCCCTGCCTTGTTGACGGCAGAGGAATTAATCCCTGCCATGTAGGCAAGCTGCCCGTTCAGCTTGCGGCTATGAATATGACCAATATCAACGCTCAGCTTCTCACAATCAACGCCGCCGTAACGCAAAAGCGCGAGGATATCTATATGGCGGCAATGCTTGAACCGCACACCGCCGCCGAGCTTTCGATTGACGAAATCAAAGCCATGGTTGACGATTTGATTGAAGCCCACGGCGATTATATGAAAGAATATAAATAATCCGTTATAAACCGAGCCGCCCGACTGCACAAAGCAGCCGAGCGGCTTTTTTATTGCTTATTTGATTGAATTCCAGAAGCTTTCGATTTCCGAGCGTGAAGCGGAAACCGAGCCCTGAACCATATCGGGCTTGCCGCCGCCCCTGCCCGAGCAGGCTTCATTCAGACGCTTGCCCAGAGGTCTTACATCCTCGCTCCTGCTGACAACGGCATATTTATAGCCCGTTTCATCGCTGCCCGAAAATACCGCCGCAATGCCGACCTTATCCGCCAGCATATCGGCAAAAATCCGCGCGTCGTCCGCGCTTGCTCCGCCGTCAAACATACAGGCGCTTTCACCCGAAGCGGCGGCCGCTTTGAGAGCGAAAAGCTCCTTTTTCAGCTCCGAGCAGGCAAGCCTTGCTTCGTGAAGCTGAGCCTGAATTCTCTCAACCGCAGAGGTTATTTCCTCCGTTTTGGCGCAGAGCAGGTTTGATATTTCATAAACGCTTTTGTTCTTTTCACAATAGTCATTCAGGGCTTTTCTGCCGATTTGCAGAGTAATTCTGACGCCCGATTTATAATTCATCATCGAAACCGCTTTTATGATGCCGACCTCGCCCGTCGCCGCCACATGAGTTCCGCAGCAGGCGCAAAGGTCAACGCCCTCAATGCGAGTTAAACGAACCTGACCCTCAATCTCCTTTTTGCTTCTGTATGAGAAATTTTCAAGCTCCTCACGGGTCGGATAAAGAGCCTCAACGGGAATGTTTTTATAAACCGCCTCGTTTGCAAGGCGTTCAATGCGTTCAAGCTCCCGATGAGTTACCGCGCCGTTGAAATCGACTGTAATGCAATGCTCGCCCATATGGAAGCCCACATTGTCATAGCCGCAGACGGAATGAAGCACGCCCGAAAAAATGTGCTCGCCCGTGTGCTGCTGCATATTTGTAAACCGCCTGTCAAAATCCAGCTTACATTCCGCCGTTTCGCCCTCGGGAACGGCGCAGCTGCAAATGTGAATAACCTCGCCGCCGCGCTCAACCGTATCCGTGACCTCGGCTTTGCCGATAAAGCCCGTGTCGCCCGGCTGACCGCCCCCCTCGGGGAAAAAAGCGGTTTCGTCCAAAATAACCTCAAAGCCGCCCTTGCTTTCCGAGCAGGAGATAACTCGGGCGGAGAATTCTTTTATATATTGATTTTCGTAGTAAAGTCTGCGAGCCATCAAAGCACCTCCGTTTTTGTTACCGATTTATGATAGCATAGCGCGCAGGCAAAATCAAATATAATTTTCGAGCATTTCTGCATTTTATTGACAAGCCGAAATTATATGTTATACTGTAATGGGTATAAGCCCTTATAAACACATGATTGGAGAACAAATAATGAAAAACTACTTAAAGCGTCTGTCAGACGGCTGCCCGAAATGGCGGTTTGTTATCTGGTGGATAATCAGAGCATCGCTTATTTTCGCCTTTATCAAAGGCTTTTTCCCTCCCGACGGCAAGGAATTCGACATAACCGATCCTCTCCAGGTCGGCGCAAATTTCCTTTGCACCTTCGTTTGGGAAATTTTTATGCTTTTCCCCGAAAAAAGCCTTCTTCGCCATGTTCCGTCCTCGGTGCAGACCTTTTTGATGGTAGGCATTTGGGCAGGCTCCTTCGGCGGAAAATTTCTCAATCTCTATTATGATTTCAGATGGTGGGATGTTATTCTCCACTTTGTGGGCGGCGCGGCATGCGTATTCTTCGGCTATGAAATCGCCTGCGCGATACTCAAAAGCAGAAAGGCGACCGCTCCCATATCTCTTGTTTTGCTTGCTTCGGTGGGCTTTTCTTTCCTCGCCGCAACGGGCTGGGAGCTTTTTGAGTTTACCTTTGACCAGGTTGCGGGTGTTATAGGCGGTTACCCCGGCGACGCTCAGCATTGGTCGCTCGAGCTTGCTCAGGGAACGCCCAAGGCATTGACTCTCTTTGACCCCATCAAGCCCGAACGCTGGCCGCTTATGGATACAATGGCGGATATTGTTTTAAACACCGTCGGCGCAGTAGCGTCTTACATATTCCTCAGAATATATCCTTACCGCCACAAGGGCAGATTTAAAATGAAAGATCTTGAAGCAAAAACAGCCGCCGAGCAGGAGCGTGAAACCGTCTCGGTATAAGCGGCAGAGAAAAACCGACAGCTTTATTAACGGCGGGAGCTTGCTCCCGCCGTTAAATCACACCATTTTCACGGCGGCTTGCGGGCAAGCCGCACTACGCCATTATATAAAAATCATCTCGGTTTCGCCGAATTATCGTTTATATTCAAAAGTCTGTTCTTTTTCAAGAGCTTTCAGATATCTGCGACATTCCGCCTTTGCCTTTTCAAGGTCAAGGTCGCGGTAATTGCCGCATTCTTTTTTTGACGCGCCGAAAACCTCGCCCTCATAGGCGATAATGTCCGCGAGGATACGCTTGGTAATGCCGAGCACCTGCGCGTTATCGGCGTTTCTGACAAGCAGATAAAAGCCCGTGCGGCAGCCCATGGGGCCGAAATAGATAACATCATCGGAAATTTCCGAATTTCTGATAAAGGTTGCAAACATATGCTCCACGGTGTGGGCGGTGGTGGTGTCCATATAGTCGCCGGAATTGGGAATTCTCGTCCTCATATCATAGGTTGTTATGTCACCGTCAATTCTCGAAACATAAATTCCCTCCGTCAAAAGGTCGTGGTCAACCGTAAAGCTTGTTATTCTGTTCATATTTATATGCTCCCTTGCCTTTCTGATAAATCTGAATTAATCAAAAG
>JAEDGK010000039.1 GCA_016297555.1 Clostridiaceae bacterium | reverse complement strand
AAAATTCGGAGAGCATTTTTAATGCTTATCAAAGCATTTCAACCATTTTTCTGAGGTTTTCAAGCCCGATTTCAATTCCGTCAAGGCAGTTTTCGATTCCCTCAAATTCAACGCTTACAAAGCCGTCATAGCCCGAAGCTTTAATAAGGGAAAGGCATTGAAAAACGGGTATATCTCCGTGACCGATAACCGCGCCTCTGAGATAATTACCGCCTCTTGATTTAAAGAAGCCCTTGCCGGGATTAATACCGTTTCCGCTTTTGATGTGGAAATCCTTTGCGTGAACATGCTTAATAAACGGTGCAAGTCTGCCTGCCGCCATGGCGCTGTTTTCGTCAACACAGGCAAAATTGCCCATATCAAGCAAAACTCCGAAATTGGGATTGCCTACTCCCGTTACGATTTTTTCAACTCTCTCGCTGTCCTGGCAAAACAGACCGTGGTTTTCAATCATCGTGGCAACGCCCTTGCTCTGGGCATATTCCGTAACTCTTTTGCAGCCTTCAATCAGGGTCGGCAAAACCTGCTCAAAGCCCGCGCGGTTTTTCATATCCGCTGGCATACCCCACGCGGCGTCATGGCGCATACAGCCGACTCCGAGAACGGAAGCCACATCAACCTTGCGGCAAACTCTCTCAACCTCTGCGTCAAGTCCGGCTTCTCCGAGCATATTTGCACCGATTGTGTAGCTGATAACGGGCAGGGAAATTCTTTCGCTTTCTTCTCTTATCATTGAAGCATAGCTTTCCTCGCTGACTCCCTCGGGAGGATTAAGGTCGGTAAATTCAATTCCGTCAAAGCCCATATTTTTGGCTTTTTCCATTATGCTGAGCTGCGTTTCCGCACCTTTTGAAATTAACTGCTGAAAGCTGTAACTGCTTACTCCTATTTTCATCTTCATTCTCCTTAAATCAGCCTAAATTTTTAAGGAATTCAACGGCGCTCCTGATATCCTTTTCGGGGTCGTCTCCGACCTCTCTTTCAATGGTGAGGAAGCCCTTGAATCCGATGTCCTCGAGAGCGGCAAGATATTCTTTCCAGGGAACCTGACCCTCGCCGAGGGGAACCTCAAGGAATGATGCGCCCGTAACGAGCGGGTCTTTGACAAGCCCGTAAACGATTTCGGGGTCTTTATAAAAGAGCTGCTTGCCGTCTTTTGCATGGGTATGAACTATGTATTCACGCAGATTGTAAACCGCGTCAACGGGGCTGTCGCCGGTAACCATAACAAGGTTAGCGGGGTCAAGATTTACGCCGACGCCCGTTGAGCCGAGCTCGTCAAGAAAGCCCTTAAGAACAGCAGAGGTTTCCGGACCCGTTTCAATGGCAAAATGAGCGTCGATTTCGTCGGCATAGCGAGAAAGCTCAAAGCAGGCTTCCTGCATAACCTTATATCTGTCAATGCTTTTGCTCTGAGGAACTACGCCGATGTGCGTGGTAACAACGTTTGTTCCAAGCTCCTTTGCAAGGTCGATAATTCTCTTGGATTTTTCAACTCTTGCGGGGTTTTCTTCTGCATTGCCGAAGCCGCCGCCGAGGTCGCCGCAAAGAGCGGAAATAACAAGTCCGTTGTCGGCAACAAGTTTTTTGAAATCGCTTATTTTAGAAGCGGACATATTCTCCGGGGCCATTTCGCCGCGGGTTGCATATACCTGAATACCCTGTGCGCCGACTGCCGCAGCTTTTTTGACCGCTGTTGTGATATCCGTCCTGAAGCTGTCAATGATAACACCGATAGGAAATCTGCCCATAGTAAAATTCTCCTTTTGGTTTTTATTAAGCGCGGTGCGCTTTATCTTTCAGCCTTATGATAGCAAACATTGCCGTATTTAGCAAGTTTTTTTTGTATTTAACTTTACATTTTTTGTTTTTGTGTTATATTATTAGATATATTCGATATATGGTATATCTCGGATTAAACATAAAGATATGCAGGAGGAAAAAGCCGTGTCAAAAATAAAAGTTGCCGTTATCGGCTGCGGAAACATTGCCAATTCATCTCATATTCCGTCTTATCTCAAAAATGAGGAAGCTGAAATCAAATATTTCTGCGACATTATTCCCGAAAGAGCGGAAAAATGCGTTGAGAAATACGGCTGCGGCAAAGCGGTTGTCGATTATCACGATTTTCTGAACGATCCCGAGCTTGACGCAGTTTCAGTCTGCACTCACAACGATATGCACTCCGTAATCGCCATTGATTTTCTCAAAGCGGGCAAAAATGTTCTTTGCGAAAAGCCGGCGGCAAGAATTCTTTCCGAGGCTCTTGAAATGCAGCGGGTTGCTCACGAAACGGGCAAGGTTCTTAATATCGGCGTTTGCAACCGCTTCAATACCTATGTTATGAAAATCAGAGAGCTTATTGACAGCGGCGAGCTCGGCGAGGTTTATCATGTTTATGCTTCGTTCCGCAAGCTCCGCTCAATTCCCGGCATCGGCGGAGATTTCACAACAAAGGCAAAATCGGGCGGGGGAGCGCTCATTGATTGGGGCGTTCATTTCCTTGACCTGATTATGTATTGCTGCGGCGACCCCAAGCCCTTGACTGCTTCCGGCGAGGCTTTCTGCAAGCTCGGCAAAGACATAAAGAACTATACCTATACCGGAATGTGGGCGGAAGACAGCGCCGATATGAACGGCACATATGATGTTGACGATTCCGTTGTCGGCATTGTCCGCACATCGGGTCCCGTAATCAGCTTTAACGGAGCATGGGCGCAGAATGTAGGCGTTGATGAAATGTATATTGATTTCATGGGCGACAAGGCGGGAATAAGGCTCAGCTATTGCTCCGATTTCAGGCTTTGGTCGGTTAAAAACGGTATGCTAACCGAAACAAAGGTTTCTGCAAAGACAACCGATATGTATCAGAACGAAATAAACGATTTCATCAGATGCATAAAGACGGGCGATAAAAATCAGCAGAATATAGATTACGCGGTTGAAACCTCAAAGATTATGCAGGCTATTTATGATTCATCCGAGAAACATACGGAAATAAAAATTGACTGAGAAAGAGTGTTGAATAAAATGGATATCAGAATTTTTAAGAATGAAGCGGAAATAGGAGAAGCCGTCGGCAAGCTCTACTGTGATTTTATCAACTCAAAGCCCGATTGCGTGCTCGGCTTTGCAACGGGCGCTACTCCCGTTCCGACTTATAACTATATCGTTGAGCAGTACAAGGCGGGCAAGGTATCCTTCAAGGATGTCAAGACCTTTAACCTTGATGAATACTGCGACCTTCCCAAAACTCACAAAAACAGCTACTATACATTTATGCTCGAAAACCTTTTCTCAAAGGTTGATGTTAACCTTGATAATGTCGGCTTCCTTGACGGAAATGCGGCAGACCCCGAGGCGGAGAGCGCAAGATACGCCGCAGACATTGCTTCAAAGGGCGGCCTCGATATTCAGCTTCTCGGCATCGGCAGAAACGGTCATATTGCTTTCAACGAGCCGTCGGATGAATTTTCGGGCGAGAGCCACAAGGTAAAGCTCACCGACAGCACGATTGAAGCGAATTCAATCTACTTTGACGATATCCCCATGCCCCGTTATGCCATGACAATGGGCATAGGCTCAATAATGAAAGCCCGCAAAATAATACTGATAGCAACGGGCGCTTCAAAGGCTCAGGCGGTCAAGGATATGATAAAAGGTCCCGTAACTCCGCATTGCCCCGCTTCCGTGCTTCAGGAGCATAAAGACGCTGTGATATTCCTTGACGAGGCGGCGGCAAGCCTGCTTTGAGAGCAAATTTAACGGAGGGATTTCCAATGGATAAAAAAACTTTTTATATTACAACGCCGATTTATTATCCGTCAGATAAGCTTCATATAGGTCACACCTATTCAACCGTTGCGGCGGATACAATGGCGCGCTACAAGAGATTTCAGGGCTATGATACCTTTTTCCTCACGGGTACTGACGAGCACGGTCAGAAAATTGAGGATAAAGCAAAGGCTGCGGGCGTTACTCCCAAAGAATATGTTGACAATATTGTAGGCGGTATCAAAGAGCTCTGGAAGCTGATGAATATATCCTATGATAAATTCATCAGAACGACCGATGAATACCACGAAAAAGCAGTTCAGAAGATATTCCAAAAAATGTATGATAAGGGCGATATCTATAAGGGATATTACGAAGGTCTTTATTGCAAGCCCTGCGAATCCTTCTGGACCGAAACACAGGCTGCCGACGGTAAATGCCCCGACTGCGGCAGACCCGTTACCAAAGAGCGTGAAGAAGCTTATTTCTTCAAGCTTTCCGCCTATGCGGACAGGCTCGCGAAATATTATGACGAGCACCCCGGCTTCATTGAGCCTCAGAGCAGGCAGAATGAAATGGTTAATAATTTCATAAAGCCCGGTTTGCAGGATTTGTGTGTTTCCCGTTCCTCCTTTAAATGGGGAATTCCCGTTCCCGTAAACGAGGATCATGTTATCTATGTCTGGCTTGACGCTCTGACCAATTACATCACTGCCCTCGGCTACGGCTCGGAGGATGATTCGCTTTATAAAAAATTCTGGCCTGCCGATGTTCACCTCATAGGCAAGGATATCATCCGTTTCCATATGATTTATTGGCCGGCTTTCCTTATGTCGATTGAAGAGCCTCTGCCCGAAAAGGTTTATGCTCACGGCTGGGTTCTCATTGACGGCGGCAAGATGAGCAAATCCGTCGGCAATGTTGTTGACCCCGTTGTGCTTGCGGAGAGATACGGCGTTGACGCTCTGCGTTATTACCTTCTGCGTGAATTCACTTTCGGCTCGGACGGCTCGTTCTCAAACGAAAACCTCATCAACCGAATTAATTCCGACCTTGCCAATGACCTCGGCAACCTTGTTTCAAGAACGGTAGCAATGGTTCAGAAGTATTTCGGCGGAACGCTTCCGACAGAGCGTGAAGCGGGAGAGTTTGATGATGAGCTTAAATCTCTTGCGCTTGCCACAAAGGGCGATGCGGAAAAAGAGCTTGATAAATTCAACTATTCCGTTGCGCTGACAAATATCTGGAAGCTTGTTTCAAGAACGAATAAATACATTGACGAAACCGCGCCGTGGGCGCTTGCCAAGGACGAGGCTAAAAAGGCAAGGCTGGCGCAGGTTATGTATAATCTGTGCGAGAGCATCAGAATGATTTCTGTTCTCATTGCTCCCTTTATGCCCGAAACCTCAGCGGAAATCAGGCGTCAGCTCGGCGTTTCACCTGATTTTATATGGGACGAAGCAGGCGAATTCGGCAAGGAAGAAACTTACGCCGTTGTTAAGGGCGGCATTATCTTCCCGAGAATTGACCTTGAAAAAGAGCTTGCCGAGCTTGAAGCGGCTCAGACTGCGGCAAATCCCGTAAATCCGCTCAAAGAAGAAATTCTCGGAGTAGCCAAAATCGGAATTGACGATTTTGCAAAGGTTGACCTCAGAGTTGCAAAAATTACGGAATGTGTGCCCGTTAAAAAGGCGAAGAAGCTGCTTCAGCTTACACTTGACGACGGAACGGGCGAGCCGAGAACGGTTGCTTCGGGCATTGCAAAGTGGTATAAGCCCGAGGAGCTTGTCGGCAAAAGCATTATCCTTGTTTCAAACCTCAAACCCGCCGTTCTCTGCGGAGTTGAAAGCTGCGGTATGATTCTTGCGGCTGACGCGGGCGAGGACGATGTTAAGGTTATTTTCGTTGACGGCATTCCCGCAGGAAGCAAGGTCAGATAATCCTATGAGAAATATTTTTGACAGCCACGCGCATTATGACAGCGAGGCGTTTAACGATGACAGAAAAGAGCTTGTAAGCGCCCTGCCCGAGCAGGGCGTTTGCGGCGTTATTAACTGCGCGAGCGATATTGCTTCATCTCTCACAAGCCTTGAGCTTGCCGATGAATTCGATTTTGTGTATGCGGCGTGCGGAGTTCATCCGCATGAGGCGGCAGAGTGCAAAAAAGGATATCTGCCTGTTTTAAAAAAGCTTTGCAATGAAGAAAAATGCGTTGCAGTCGGCGAAATCGGGCTTGATTATCATTATGATTTCTCACCGAGAGACATTCAGCTTCAAATTTTTGAGCAGCAGATAGTTCTTGCAAAGGAGCTTGATTTGCCGATAATCGTTCACGACAGAGAGGCGCATGAGGACACTTTGACTTTGCTCAAAAGATATAAGCCAAAGGGTGTTGTCCATTGCTTTTCGGGCTCTGCGGAAATGGCGGCTGAAATCGTGAAGCTTGGTATGTATATCGGGCTCGGCGGTGCGGTCACCTTCAAAAACGCGCGCAAGCCACTTGAGGTTGCCGCTTGTGTTCCCGCTGACAGGCTGGTTATCGAAACCGATTGCCCCTATATGACGCCCGTGCCTTTCAGAGGGCAGAGATGTGATTCCTCATTTATTCCTTATACCGCCCGCGTCATTGCAGGCGTCAGGGGAGTGAGCGAAGACGAAATTCTTGACCTTACGCGTAAAAACGCAAATACTCTTTTCGGATTGGAGCTTTAATAATGTTTTTTCACGAAAAAACCTATGATATTGATGAGCTTATAAGATATAATATGCATATTCACACGCGCTTTTCACGCTGTGCAAAGCCTGAAATGGTTGCGGCGGACATCGTGAAAACCGCTCAAGAGGCGGGGCTTGAAATGATAGCTCTGACCGACCACAATTATATTAACAAAAGAAACGCGGTTGCTCAGCAGAGATATGATATTCTCCGAGAGCTTGCAGAGGTTAAAACCAATGTCAGGGTGCTTGTCGGTGCGGAGCTTTCCGCTTACGGCATAGGCAAGTTTGCCGATGATATCGCCTGCGACAGCTCGCTTGATTACAGGCTTTACACCATTAATCACTATCATCAGGATTATTGGGAGCACCCCGAGGTTAAAACTCCGCGCGCTTATGCCGAGCATATGCTCGCAATCGCCGACTGCGTTATTGAAAGCGGCAGAGCGGACTGCTTTGCTCACCCCTTTATGGCAGGCTACATTCACGCCTTTGAAGACCCGCACGAGGTCACACGCTCGTTTACGGATAATGAGCTGGGCGACATTATGGAGAAAGCGAATAAAAAAGAAATCGCATGGGAGCTGAATGTTCCCGCAGTTTTGGGCGACCCCGAGTTTTATCACCGCTATTTCCGTATAGGCAGAGAGGTCGGCTGTGTTTTCAATATCGGAACCGACGCTCATAAGCTCTGCAATATTGATACAAAGCAGTATGCCGAAAGGCTGAAAGAAATACTTTATTGATTTTGAAAAAGAATTAAGGCTGCAAGCATTCGCCTTATCAGGTGTTTGCTTGCAGCCTTTTTTTATTCTGTTTTATCCTCGGGCTCTCCGCTGTCTTCTTCCGTTTCTACTGTGGTTTCGGCAGCTTCTTCTTGGCTTGCAGGCTCTTCAATAATCTGAGCTGCTTCGGGATTTTCGGAATTGATTTCTTCTCCGATTTCCTGCGTTGCTGTTTCTTCTTCCTCGCTCTCCTCTGTGCCGATTTCTAAGCTTTCGGCTTGCTCCGCCGATGATTCGTCGGGCAGGTCGATGCTCACGCTCATCGGCTCGCTTTCAGCCTCTGCGGGCTGAATAACGGGAACAAGAGCCGCTTTCTTTCTGCGCCTTGCGAATATTATTGCCGCGGCAATAAGCGCAAGCACGGTAAATGCGGATATTCCCGCTCCGAGAATAAGACCCCTCGGCATAAAGCTCAGCTCAACGGTGTGTTCGCCTGCGGGCAGCTTAAAGCCGAGATATGCGCTGTCAGCCAATGCAACATAATCGCTCTCGTCTATTTCCTTGCCGTCAAGCTTTACCGTCCAGCCCTTGTCATAGGGGATTGAGGTGAAGAACAGCGCGTCCTCGTCGGCGGAAACCGTTCCGGTTATCCTTGTTTCCTCAAAGGAGGTAACATTAAGCTGGCGGCGCTTGAGAATTTCATAGCCCTCGTTTAGCTTGTCGTCATTTACAAAATAGGGATAAAAATCAATATATCCGTAGTCCGATTCCTCAATCTTTATAAAGACTATGATTTCTTCCTCGGGCGTTACAATTCCCAAGTCATAAATATATGGCTCGTCGGTATATTGCGTGAAATCTTCGCCCTTTTTGGTGATGGTTATGCTGTCAAAATCTCTTGAATTAACATAGAGGTAGCAATGCTTTGTTTCCTCCGTTTTGAGAATAAAGGTCAGCTCACCCTCGCCGCTGCCGCTCTTGGTGTAATAAATATCTCCCGTGTCAAGACCCGAGGTGATTTCATCCATATTGTAATATTGTACTTCGTCAATATTCATCATTCCGAAAACATCCGTTACGCCCGTCGCATATTCAAACCAATCGCTCTGAACGGTAAACGGATTGTTTAAATCGGTATACCAGTCTTCAAGCTCGCTGTTTACGGCAAAGCCGATGGGCAGATAATAATTGTTTTCGTATGCGGTGAATTTGCCCGAGCTCATAAGCTCTGTATAATAGTCGCTTTCGAGCGTTACATCTTCGTTGTTGTCAACAATATATTTGAGCGAATGCATCATATTGTAAACGGGCGTCTGAAGATGATAGGTGTAGCTGTTAATATAGTTGCCGTAAAGTCCGAGATCGCTCTGAACATTCGAAAGCTTCTCATAAGCCATTGAGGAGAAGGTGGAAACACCGTTGTAGCCGTACCACGCGGGATCCATTCTTGCTCTGTTATAGGTCAGATCCATTCGGTAATCGTCGCCGCCGTCATATTCGTCAAGCTTTTCTTTCAGCTCGGTAAATTCGGCATAGTCGCCTACAAAGTTTGATTTCGGCTGATCCATGCTGTATCGGTCGGTGTTTGCACAGGCAACCTCGCCTATAACACAGCAAAGAAGCAAAACAGAAACGGCGGATTTCTGATACTGCGGGTTTTTTACAAGCGCGAAAACAAGGCAATAGGTTACAATGAAAATCAGGCTGATAAGAATTGTGATTTCTTCAACATTTTTCGAACCGATTTTTTGAATGAGTATTATTGCTCCGATAACCGAAATTCCCGCGCCGAGAATGGCTCTGCCGCTGAATTCGTTAAGGCGCACAAATGCTTTGTAGGCAAGAGTGAGCAGTATGAAAGAATACATAAACGAAAAGCGGTAGGGCAGGTCGTTGGGGTAGTGGAAGCCGTGCCAGATATAGTTAAGGAAGTTTATATTAAAGCTGAAATAGAAAACTCCGAGCAGAGCCACATTCGTAGCCTTTTCTTTAAGGGGAACGGATTTTGTGAAAAGATACATCGGAACGAGCATCAGCGTTGCAACTCCGCAGTAAACATTGGGCAAAACGGTGTCGCCGCTGCTGCGGATTGTGGGTTTAACGCTAGCAAGGTGATTTGCAAGGAAATCAAAGATTGAATAATAGGAGCTGTATTCTTCGGGGAAAGTGCCTGAGGTTGCCGAGCAGCTCTTGAGAATCATAAATGTCGGTATAAGCGCAACCGCAACAAGCCCCGCCGCGGCAATGCTTGAAAAAGCAAAGGTAAAGCCGCTCTTCAAGAATATACTGCCCTTGACCTTGCTTTTGAACGAATATTTTTTATCTCCGCTTTCGCTGAGAACATAGGGCGTTTTTTCGTCAAGACTGCCAAGCTCATATTTGCTGAAATAATAAACAAGGAAGTATATAACCGAGAAAAGGCAGGTCATATAACCCATATAGTAGTTAGAAAGCAGGGTGAGAGCCAAAAAGGCAATGTAAAGCGCGGGCTTTCTGCGGTTTATAATGTTTTCAATTCCCAAAACAACGAGCGGGAAATAGACCATGGCGTCTATCCACATTACATTCCAGTAATATGCGATAAAATAGCCGCACATTGCATAGAGCACGCCGAAAGCGGCAGAGGTGAAGTCATGCCTGCCCTGCGATTTTTTCAGATAATATGTGAATGAACCCGCGGCAAGGGCGGCTTTGGCAATAATCATGCCCGCTATGGCTTCGGGCATATTTTCGTGCCCGAGAATGAGCATTATAATAGCGCTCGGGCTTGAAAGGTAGTTAAAAAAATTGCCGATGAAAGGCGAGCCGAGACCCGTCTGCCACGAATAAAGAAAGCTTTTGAGGTTTGTTACCCTGTCATAGAATTCCGCAAAAAGCGGGCCGTATTGATGATAAAGGTCCATTCTGAGAATTGTTGTTTCTCCGAAAGGAAAAAGATTGTAGCAGTAATAAACAAGCATCATAACTCCCACCGTGCACAGGCAGGCAAGCCAGCAATAGGAGTTCCCTACGAAAAATCGCTTGAATATTGACTGCTTTTGTGACTCGTTTTCAAGCTTTGTCATAAAATAATCCTCCGAGACAAGTTTTGTCTTAATATTAGTAATATAACATAATGGCTTAATTATTTCAAGTGAACAAACTGTAAATACCTGCCCTTTGATAACGGTGTTCTAATTGCGGACAAGAAGCCATATATTTTAAGGAAGCGATGATTAAATCTTTTGCGTATATCGCGTAGAATATTTTTCGCCAATCAGTTCAAAATTTTGGGCTGAGTGACGGAAAAGAGACAAGCGAGATATGTGAAAAGGCGTCAGCCGTGATTTGATCAGCGGTTCCTTAGAAAGAAACATCAAGATGACGAAAGGATAAGGCAGTTAACCATGGATAATATCGGGCGTTTTAATATTGCCGCTCACAGCCTGACAGACAGGCTTGAACGGATATTTATTTCACTTGATGATTCCGATAAGGACGAAATACGGGAAATCAGATTAAGAAGCAGACGGCCGATAACGGTTATAACAGCCTCGGGCGTGAGATTCGTTACCCCTGCGGGCAGGCTTACTCAGGTGTTTTCGGAGCTGACGCTTACAACCGATGAAAATGAAATAAATGCTATTTTCAAAAGGCTTTGCGGCTATTCCGTTCACAGCTTCAAGGATGCCATAAACCGCGGTTACATAACTCTTGCCGCAGGCCACAGAGCGGGAGTGGCGGGAACGGCGGTTGCGGAAAACGGCAGAATAACGGCAGTCAGAGATGTGTGCTCGATAAATCTGCGGATTGCGAGGGAAATAAGAGGAGCCGCCGACGAAATCTATAAATCGCATTTCTCGGGCAGACTTTGCTCGGTTATAATTGCCGGTCCGCCCGCAAGCGGAAAAACTACTATTCTAAGAGACCTTGCCCGCCAGCTTTCGGGTGCGGAGAGAGGGATGTTTTACAAAACCTTTATCTGCGATGAGCGCGGAGAAATCGGGGCTTCGGTTTCGGGCGCGGCGCAAAATGATCTCGGAATAAACAGCGACTTGCTCACGGCTTATCCAAAGGCAGAGGGAATAATGATAGGCTTGCGCTCGTTTTCGCCCGATATAATCATCTGCGATGAAATTGCTTTAAACGAGGAAGCACAGGCGGTTGAGGCGGGAGTTAACGGCGGCGTGTACTTTGCACTGAGCGTTCATGCCCGCAATGAGCGGGAGCTTAAAACAAAGCCGATAATCAAACGCCTGCTTTCAACGGGAGCGTTTGAAAAGGTGATTTTGCTTTCGGGCTCTCGGGTGGGTCAAACCGAAAGGGTTTTCAAGGCGGGTGATTTGATTGATTAAGGCTGTCGCCGCCGTTATGCTGATATCGGGTTTTTCACTTGCAGGGCATTGCTTTGCGGCTTTTCAGGCAAAGAGAGTCTCGGTTCTTGAAGATATTATGCTTATGCTTTCGGTGATTGAAACAAGGCTCGGCTATGACTGCCCGCCCGTGACGGATATAATGAAAATTCTGAGCGAAAATCCGGCTCTTTCCCGTCTTGAATTTTTGAAAAGCTGTTTTGAGAGAGTTTGTGCCGGCGAGCCGTTTCCCTCCGCGTGGAGAGAAAGCGTTAAAAATCAGCAGGAGCTTTGCCGGCTGCTTGCAGGCTCTGCCGAGCAGCTTTGCGTTTTAGGTGAGGAACTCGGAGCAACCGACCTTGAAGCACAGCTCAGAAAGTGTGAATACTACAAAAAAGTATTCTCTGCCGAGCTTGAATTGCAAAAAGAAAAGAGCCAAAAATATTCAAAGCTTTTTCCGCCGCTCGGATTTATGCTCGGGATTTGCGCGGCGATAATAATAATTTAACCGCCTGTTGCCTGACAGACGGATTTCTGAGGTGATGGCAATGGATATAACCGTGGTTATAAAAATAGCGGCAGTCGGCATAATCGTTGCAATTTTAAACGCAATTCTTGTGCGCTCGGGGCGCGATGATTACGCAATGATAACCATTCTTGCGGGCATCGTGGTTGTGCTGATGATGCTCATTCCGCAGTTTTCAGCCCTGCTTGATACCGTAAGAGCAATAATGGATTTTTGATATGGATATTTTAAAAATAGTTTTTCTCGGAATTCTTACTACTTTGCTGTATGCGCTTCTGCGTCAGTTAAAGCCCGAAACCGCGCCGCTTGTTGTGCTTGCAGGGGCGGCTGTTATTATTATAGCCCTGACGGACGGCCTGCTCGGAATATCGGAGGAAATTGACGGTATGATGGAGCTTGCAGGGCTTGAAAAGGAGAATGTTTCAATTCTGATGAAATCGCTGGGTATCTGTGTTGTGACGCAGTTTGCCGCCGATATATGCTATGACAACTCCTGCTCGTCAATAGCGGCGGCGGTTGAGCTTGCGGGCAGAGTCGGAGCAATAGCGCTTGCAATGCCGATGATTAAAACGGTTGCCCAGCTTGCAATAGGATTGATTAACGGTTGAAAATATGAACATAAAGCGGACAGCAAAAATAATTATCGTCGCACTTTTTATTTTGAACTTCGGCGTTTGCGCCTATGCGGTGAATACGGATGAATATTATAAAGACCGGCTTGAAGCAAGCGGAGCCGACAAGCTGTCGGAAAGTCTTTCGCCTCAGGCGCGTGAATTCCTTGAAAAGCTCGGCTGTGAGGATATTGAGTTTGAAAAAATACTTGATGTATCTCCAAAAACTGTTTTTAAACTGCTTGCCGAAACCGTTAAAGACGGAATAAAAGCACCGCTGAAAGGTATGACTGCGGCGGCGGGAGCGGTTATTCTGATAAGCGTATGCGCGGGCTTCTTTCCCGATGACGATAAAAGCAAAACCGTTCTGAATACAGTATGCGGATGCTTTTTGGTTATTTCGGTTTTTGTTCCTGCGGCAAACAGCGTCAGGGCTGCGGCGTCGGCAATCGGAATGTGCGCGGCGTTTGAAAAAGCGCTCATACCCGTGCTTGCGGCATTGGCGGCAGTCGGCGGCAACCCTGCGCTTGCGCTGTCTGTGCGCGGAGCCGCGCTTGCCGCGGCGGAATTCATAGAAGCGTTTTCTCAAAGCTTTGCCCTGCCGCTTGTCGGAGCTTCGGGCGCGCTCGGCGTGACGGGCGCAATGCTTCCGACTCTCAGGCTTTCCGCCGTTAGTGAGGTTATCAGAAAAACCCTGCTTTGGAGTCTTTCTTCTGCGGCGGCACTTTTCTCGGGATTTCTGACGCTTAAAGGCATACTTTCATCTGCGGCGGATTCTCTTACCGCAAAGGGAGTAAAGCTTGCGGCAAATACCTTCGTGCCCGTTGTCGGCGGTGCGATCGGAGAAGCATATTCTTCCGTAACCGGCAGTCTTTCTTTGCTCCGCAGCACGGTCGGGATTTATGCGGTGGCGGCTTTCTTTGCAATCGGGATACCCGTTATCATAAATCTTGCGCTGTGGACTCTTGCTATGCGCCTTGCCTGCGCCGTCAGCGATTTGCTTGACTGCCGTCAATGCTCCGAGATACTGAAAAACACGGCGTTCGTATTTTCGATGATAAACACCCTGTTACTTTTGTGTATGGTTGTTTTCATTATATCGGCGGGGATAATTGCTTTGATAAAAACGGGGGAATAGTAAATGAACGAACTGCGCGCATGGGTGCTCTGCATCATTGCAGCCGCTGCGGCGTCAACTTTTGCAATGGCTGTTTCGCCGCGAGGGGCTATGGATAAAACAATTAGAGCGGTTGCGGGTATCTTTGTCGTTGCGGCAATCTGCACGCCGCTTGCAGGTTTGCTCAAATCCGATTTTTCATTGCCCGCTTTTTCATGGATTGATGAAGATTCGGACTGCGGCTCAGAGGAAGAACTGCGCGAATACATAACCGAAACTTGTAAAAACGCCGCCGAAAGGGAGATTGAAGAAACGGCGGGACAGCTCGGAATCGAGATAGAACAGGTTACGGTTGATATGAATATCGACGATGATAACTGCATAATTATACATAACATATCCGTTAAAACCAAAGATTATTCCTCTGCGGATCCTCTGGGCTTTGCAGCTCTGCTGAGCGAAAGGCTCGGCTTGCAGGTGACTCTCGATTCGGAATAAGGAAAGGTATTTAATTGTGAAAAACATAATCGAAGCAATTAAAAAATTCATCAGCCGAATTTCGGAAAAAACGCGCCTGAGCAAGAAAATGCTTGCCGCAGTCGCTCTGCTTCTTGCGGGCATTGCGGCTCTGCTTGCAAGCGAGCTTTCCGATGCCGAAATCACCGAAGCCGTTTCCGAAACGCAGGCGTGCACGGCAAAGGATACCGCAGAGTATGAGCGCGAGCTTGAAGAAAGGCTGACCTCAATAATATCGGCGATTGACGGCGCGGGAAACACGCGGGTTATGGTAACTCTCGAGAGCGGAAGCGAGGACATTTATCTGCATGATTTCGATTACGGCGAGAATATAAGCCCGAGCGGAAAAAGCAGCATTGAGCGCAAAGACGAATATGTTATCGTTGACGGCTCGGCGGGCGAGGGCGGCATTATAGTCAGAGTTGCCGAGCCGAAGGTGCGCGGAGTTGCCGTGGTGTGCGAGGGCGGAGGCTCCGAGCTTGTCAGGCAGCAGGTAACTCAGGCGGTAACGGCGTTGCTTGATATCAGCAGCGCAAGGGTAAGCGTGGCTAAGATGAGTTAGCTTTTTGCATAAATATTCACTTTAATTTATGGAGGAGAAAACAATGATAATCAAAAAAAGACAGCTTTTGCTTGCAACTCTGATAATTGCTCTTGCGGCGGCGGTTTTCGTTAATTGGTATTATACCCGCCCCGAGGTCGAAACTGCGGGCGCGGGCAAGGGCGAAACCACAACGAAGCAGGATGCCGAGCAGGGCATAAATCTCGGCGATGCGCGATATGTGCTTTCAACCGATGCAAGCCTTGAAGATGCGGCGGCTCAGGCAAAGGCTTCGGAATATTTTGCGGGTGCAAAGCTCCGCAGAGAAACTGCTCATGACGAAGCGGCGGAGGCGCTGAACGATGTCATAAAGGACAAATCGTCAAGTGCCGAGGCGGTCAAGCAGGCGAGCGATGCCTTGGAGGAGCTTGCAAAAACGATAACGCTTGAAAGCGATATTGAAAATCTGATAACGGCAAAGGTCGGATGCGAAAATCTTGTTATTCTCAACGGAGATAACGCCGAAATAATCGTTGAAAACGGTTCGCTTGACGATGTTTCCGTTGTAAAAATTAAAGAAATAGCGGTTAAGCACTCAGGCTGTCCCGTGGACGGTATAAGCATCATCGAAATGGAATATTAATAATTCATCATAAATAATTTAAAAATAACTGTTGTATATTTGTTCAATAGATGTTATAATATCGGGTATCACGGATTCGGCAGGTTTTGCCGTTCCGCCAAAACGGGCGTTTGCCCGACCCGGAGGAAAAGATGTTGACAAGACGAGAAGAAAGAGAACAGGCGTTTATTTTGCTTTTTGAAAAGTCATTTAACAGCGAAACCGAGCTTTCGGAGCTTTATGAGCTTGCTGTTGAAAACGAGGTTATTTCCGAGAGTGAGTTTGTCAAAAAGCTTATCGCCGAAACATGGAAAAACATTGATGAAATCGACCCGATTATCGAAAAATATTCCGTCCGCTGGAAGTTCGGCAGAATTTCAAAGGTGGCTCTTGCCGTTCTGCGGCTTGCCGTTTGCGAAATAATGTATTTTGACGATATCCCCGTCGGTGTTTCCATTAATGAGGCGGTTGAGCTTTGCAAGAAATATGCCGCCAAGGACGATGCGGCTTTTGTTAACGGAATTCTCGGCTCGCTGTCAAAGGATGCGAAATAATGCGTACATTGGGGATAGACACAAGCAATTACACAACCTCCGTATGTGTTTACGACAGCGAGAGCGGCTCCGCTTTTCAGAAAAAACAGCTTTTGCCCGTAAAGCAGGGTGAAAAGGGTTTGCGCCAGAGTGACGCGGTTTTTCACCACACAGTCCGTTTGCACACGCTTATGAGAGAATTGTTTGATGAATGTGGCGGAGAAATTGACGCAATAGGGGTTTCCGAAAAGCCGCGCGATGCCGAGGGCTCTTATATGCCGTGCTTTCTTGTCGGCGTCAACGCCGCAAACTGCATTTCCGCAGTGACGAAAAAGCCTGTTTACGGCTTTTCGCATCAGGCGGGTCATATTATGGCGGCGCTGTTTTCGGCGGGCAAAGCGGAGCTTGCGGATAAAAAATTCATTGCTTTTCATATTTCGGGCGGCACAAGCGAGATGCTGCTCGTCACTCCCGATAAAGAAAGAATTTTCGGCGTTGAAATAATCGGTGAAACGCTTGACCTGAATTGCGGGCAGGCGATTGACCGGGCGGGAGTTATGATGGGGCTTTCGTTTCCCTGCGGAAAAGAGCTTGAAAAGCTTGCGCTCAAAAGCAGCCGGAATTTCAAGCCGCGCGTTTGC
>JAEDGK010000038.1 GCA_016297555.1 Clostridiaceae bacterium | reverse complement strand
GATCGTGCAGGGGCGTGCGTATATTTTTGAACGCGTTGATATGGAGAAATCTGATAAGCGAAACCTTTGCAATGCCGAGCAAGCCGTCAAGGCAGAGCATAAAGCAGAGCGGAACGGTGAGAAGAATGTTTCCGCTTTTAAGGATGCATATGCAAAGGAAAAGTCCGAGAGCGCGCGAGCCTGCGTCGCCCATCATCATTGTGCTCGGCTCGGCGTTTCTCCAGAGATAAGGCAGCAGGGTCAGAATCATAACCGCAATCAGCAAATTCATATTGCCGTCCATTCCGAGAAGCCTGCCAGCGGCAAGCACGGATATAAGCGATACTATTGTAAGGCTGCCGCAGAAGCCGTCGATACCATCGGAGCAATTTACGGCGTTTATGAGCATCCACACAAGCACCGCCGCAATAATGCCGAAAACAACGGGATGTATGTGAAGCTTCAAGCCGAAAAAGCTGATGCCCGTAAGCTCGCGGTTAAAATAAACAAAGCTTGCGGCAGTCAGAGCGGAAATAACAAGGTCAATCGCGCCCTTTTTATATTCGCCCCACGGCTTTTCCGAGCGGTCGTCAAGATAGCCGGAAAGCATACCTAAAAATATCAGGACATAATAGCAGGCGTATTCCGCAGAAACGGGAACAAAAAGCAAAGCGGAGACAATAAAAGAGCAGATGAATATAATTCCCGCACCTCTTGCCTTGCCCGTTGAAAGCTTGCCGTTGAAAGCAAATTCGCGCCCCTGGTCTTTGGGAAGCCTGTTTTTAAAAACCGCAAGCAGAGCCGCACACAAACCGACCGTGCCTGCCGCCATAATAATATAAAGAATTTTTGAATGTAATAATGAAACAAGCATGATAAACCTCCGAAAAATTTTTACACAAAGAGGATAGCACACAATCTCGGATTTTTCAACCTTGAATTAGTCCGAGGTAAATTTATTTCATTAATTTTTATCAAATTCAATTATGCTCTTGCACAAAGGCGCATTAAAGTATATAATATATTAAAATAAAAAGTCGAAAGCAGAGGTAAAACGATGGTTGACTCTTATATCAAGGCTCTTGTCGGCTTTGCGGTTTCACATTTGCTGATTGAAGAGAGCGATACTGTTTACTGCACAAATTCAATTTTACAGCTTTTGAAAAAGGATTCGTATGACAATACCTGCACCGAAGCAGAGGGCGAGCTGAACGAGCTGCTTGACGCGCTGTGCGATTACGCCGCAGAAAACGGAATAATCGAAGACTCCGTGACCTACCGCGACTTGTTTGACACCGCCGTAATGGGCGTTCTTACTCCCCGCCCCTCTCAGGTTATCGATAAATTCAACAGTCTTTATGCCGAATCTCCCGAAAAGGCAACGGATTATTACTATAAATTCAGCGGAGATACAAACTATATCCGCCGCGACAGGATTGCCAAAATTCAGAAGTGGCAATATGCAAGCGATTACGGCACGATTGACATTACCGTTAATCTCTCAAAGCCCGAAAAAGATCCCAAAGCGATTGCCGCCGCAAAGAACGCGCCGCAGTCGGGCTATCCGAAATGTCAGCTTTGCCGTGAAAGCGAGGGCTACGCGGGCAGAGTTGATTTCCCCGCAAGGCAAAATCACAGAATAATCCCCATTACAATCGACAACTCAAATTGGTTTATGCAGTATTCTCCCTATGTTTATTATAATGAACACTGCATCGTTTTCAACGGAAAGCACACCCCGATGAAGATTGACAAAGCCGCTTTTTCAAAGCTGCTTGAATTTGTTACTCTGTTTCCGCATTATTTTGTAGGCTCAAACGCCGATTTGCCGATAGTCGGCGGCTCCATTCTCAGCCATGAGCATTTTCAGGGCGGCAGATATGAATTTGCAATGGAGCGTGCACCGATTGAAACGGAAATCAGCTTCGCGGGCTTTGAGAATATCAGGGCAGGCATCGTTAAATGGCCGATGTCCACAATCAGGCTTCAGTCTGCCGACAGAGAAAGCCTTGTCGAGCTTGCCGATAAAATTCTGACGGGCTGGCGTGCTTACAGCGATGAAACTGCCTTTATCTTTGCCGAAACCGACGGCGTCCCTCATAACACAATAACCCCGATTGCAAGGCGCAGAGGCGATATGTATGAGCTTGACCTTGTGCTCCGCAACAACATCACAACCGATGAGCATCCGCTCGGCGTTTTCCATCCGCACGCAGAGCTTCACCACATAAAAAAAGAAAACATCGGCTTGATTGAGGTTATGGGTCTTGCCGTTCTTCCTCCGAGGCTCAAGCCGGAGCTTGAAGCGCTTGCCGATGCTTTGGTAAACGGAAAGGATTTAAGAGCAAACGAGCTTACCGCAAGCCACGCCGACTGGGCGGAAAGCTTTGCCGTTAATTATTCGGAAATAAACGAAGAAAACGCAATGGATATTATCAAGGCTGAGGTCGGAAAGGTATTTGCCGCGGTGCTTGAACACGCAGGAGTATTCAAGCGCACCGCCGAGGGCAAAGAAGCCTTTTTGAAATTCATTAAAACAGTTTAAGAAACAATGCCGTAAGGCATTAAATATGAAAGGAGAACTTCCAACAATGAAAAAAGCACTCGCATTAATTCTTGCCGCAGCTCTTCTCTTTGGTTTTGCTGCCTGCGGCAAAAAGGACGCGGACACAAACGCAGACACAACCGCCGCAGAAACCACCGCAGCAGAAGAAACACCGTCAGAAACTCAAGCCGCCGTTCCCTCAGATGAAAGCACGCAGGCTTCCGAAGATGCAACCGCAGCGGTTTCCGAGGGTGAAAGCACAACGGCTGCGGGCGAAACCACCGTTCCTGCAATCACCGCCGCTCCCACATCAACCGAAGAAATTGTTGCTCTTTACAATTCGGCAGTCAATTCCGCATTCGATGCAAAGGCCGGCTTTGATAAAGAGCGTATGACCGACAATGAGAAGCTTGACGCAGGCGTTGCTCTCAAAGCGTTTAAGAGCCTTGTTTATAAATTTATGGGCGTCGGCGCAGAAAACAAATATACCGAGTCGGTTGCCAAGGGCAAATGGGACAGCGATACAAGAAGACATTATCTTCGCAAGAGCACTCTGACTGCCGCAGATGTAACCAAAGCCACCTGCACGGCTAACGGCAATCAGTACACAATCGTTCTCAATGTTAAGGGCGGAAGCAGCAAAGGCTCAGAAAATGAGAAATACACCAACGCTCCCATTGATAAGTGCGGCATTTGCGTAGGCAAGGAAGACAAGGGCTATTATGACCACAAGACAGGCGAGGTTATTTATGACGCCGTTGCGGGAACATATGCAGGCGCAGTTATCGAAGAAAAATATGATAACGCTAAAATTACTGCCGTTGTTGACGGAGCAACAGGTCATCTCGTAAAGCTTTCTGTTGAGTTTGATATAGCTGTTGCCATTGATATCAGCGTAGGCTCAGGCACGGCAACCGCAAGAACTCATATCTACTACAAGAACTTCAAATACTAATCTAATCAATAAAAAAGCGTCCGGGAAGAGAAATTTTTCCGGACATTTTTTGTGCCTTATTCAATTTCTGCCGCGGTTGCGCCTGCCGTCTCTGTTTTCACGCTGAACCTTGCATACAAGTATGGTATCGTTGCCTATCACATCAATATCCTCCCAGCAGACGCGAATTCTCTCCCGCCTGCCGCAGATACCCCAAAATTTCGGTCTGCCTAAAACTATCAGCGCCACCACCCTGCCGCAGCAGGAATCAACCTCAACATCGCTCACAAGCCCCAAACGGCAGCCGTTTGATTTATCAATTACTTCTTTGCACCGCAGCTCGGTTATACAGCAATTCATAGCGCACCTCACAAATACTTTATATAATGATTATATGCCGCATAAAAAAATAAAATGAAAAAACGGGCCGAAAGAGGTTTAAATCTCTTTCGGTCCGTGCAGTTTTTCCGAAATTCCAAGACGGTCAAAGCCGCTCGGATTATATAAAATCATCCGTTAGGATGACGATTTCGGGGAGTGTGCGGCAGCACCTCAGCCGTTGAGCAGAGCACTCAGCTCAAGGATTTTTAAAAGCTTTTTGAATGTAAGAAATTTCTTTTCGCTGCCGATTTCTTCGAGGAGCTGCTTCTCCATTTCAAACTTTGTTTCTTCGAATCTCATAACATTCATCCTTTCTTCTTATGTTGTGCCTTTATTATACACCGTTTTTCGCAAAAGTCAAGTGATTTTGCACAAAAATAGATATTTAGTTTTGTGCAATATTTACAAATATACGGAGCTTTACAAATTATACAGTCTTAACATATTTAATTCAAAGGCAAAAATCATTTTGTGCAACTTGTATTATTTGATATCTTATTTTTGTGCGCTTTACACAAATCTCCAATTTATTACAAAAAGATGCCTCAAAAATTTGTTGAAGTTTTTTTAAAAAAATAGGGAGCAATCCTGCGATTGCTCCCAAAAAAACTGCAATTTTATTTGTTTTCTTCCTCGGCAAGCTTTCTGCCCATAAGGACGCCCATTACGGACGCCATCATAAGTCCCCTTGTCCAGCCGCTGGAATCGCCGAGGCAATGAAGCCCCGGAACATTGGTATTGAAATCCTTGTCCATTTTAACCCTGTTGCTGTAAAACTTCAGCTCGGGTGAATAGAGCAGGGTTTCGCGCGAGGCAAAGCCGGGCACAACATGGTCAACCGCCTGAATGAAATTGATGATGTTGACCATTGCTCGGTAAGGCATAGCGGCGGTTATATCGCCCGCAACCGCGTCAACAAGAGTGGGTCTGACATTGGACTGCGAAAGCTCCTTCTGCCAGGTTCTCTTGCCGTCAAGAATATCGCCGAAACGCTGAACGAGAATGTGACCCGCGCCGAGCATATTAGTCAGCTCGCCAACCTTTTGTGCATATGAAATAGGCTGATTAAACGGCTCGTTAAAGTTATGCGAGCAAAGGATTGCAAGGTTTGTATTATTTGATTTTAAATCCTTATATGAATGACCGTTGACAACCGCAAGGTCATTATCATAATTCTCCTGGCTGACAAATCCGCCGGGATTTTGGCAGAAGGTTCTTACCTTATTTTTAAACGGAAGAGGATAGCCGATGAGCTTGGATTCATAAAGAACCTCATTGATTTTTTCCATTATCTCATTGCGAACCTCAACGCGCACGCCGATATCAACCGTGCCGGGCTGATGGGCAATATTATGCTCGGCGCACTTTGCTTCAAGCCAATCCGCGCCTCTCCTGCCCGCCGCTATAACTGTATGCTCGGCAAAAACCTCGTGGCTGACCTTGCCGTTGGTTATGCACACGCCCTTGCAGGTTCCGTTTTCCATAATGACATCAAGGCACTCAAAGCCAAACATCATTTCAACGCCGTTTTCAAGCAGATTGCGCTCAATCGCGCCGTAAAGCTCTCTTGCCTTTTCGGTTCCGAGGTGGCGAATGGGGCAGTCAACAAGCTTCAAGCCCGTCTGAATTGCCCTTGTTCTGATTTCCTTGACGGCCTGAGCGTCGCTGACGCCCTCAACCTTTTCGTCTGCGCCGAATTCAAGATAAATCTTGTCGGTATATTCAATGGCAGCCTGAGCAACATCTTCGCCGATAAGAGAGGGAAGATCGCCGCCGACCTCATAGCTCAAAGACAGCTTTCCGTCGGAAAAAGCACCCGCGCCCGAAAAACCGGTTGTTATGTGGCAATAAGGCTTGCAGTTTGCACAATGACCGATTTTTGCCTTGGGGCAATGTCTTTCTTCAATGGCTTTTCCCTTTTCAACAATGAGTATCTTTTGTTTGCTTGAACGCCTGAGCATTTCAAGCGCAGTAAAAATTCCCGCAGGCCCTGCGCCTACGATTACGGTATCAAATTTCAATTTAATTCTCCTAAAAATTTATTACGGAAGCTCCGTGAGCATTTCACAAAGCCCGAGATAGAATTCGTGGGTTTTATCCTTGTCGGCAAAAAGTCCGATAGCGGTTCCGTGGTCGCCCTGCTGAACGGGCATAACATTCCAAACACCGGGCTGAATGTCAGCGGCATCGAAATCCTTGTAAGGCTCGTTCTTCGGATGTTTTGCACTTTCGGTATTAACCATAGCGTCATTTGCAAGCCAATCGGTATCATAAACCGTTCCGTTTACGGGGTCGGTAAACTGCATAACCCCGATAAGGAATGCCATAGGTGCCAGAACCGGATTTGTGGTTATGATGGGAACCTGAGTCCCCGTCAGAGGAACTTCCTTGGTGGTTGAAAACGCATATGAGAAATAGTAAATGTTTTCGTTAATCGACAGCTTTGCGTTAAGCTTTTCGTTGCCCTCGGGGGTCAGGTCGTATTGGCAGGAATCCTCCTTGTTATCAAGGATAAGAGCAAGAGCCTCAAAGAAATTATCGGCGCTGTTTTCAATTCCCGGAATTTCCGTTAAACCGAACTGCTCAAGATGGAAATCAACAAGTCCGCCGTTAAGCGATGACCTGCCCATAACGCCTGCATATACAAAGCTGAAGAGCTGAATTACCCTGTCAAGCCCGAGCATAACAAGCGGATAATAAATGGATGAGCTGTTGTGAGGAGTGCAGATAGTTGTTGCACTCTTTACCCAGCCGTCCTTTCCGCCCGTGAAAAGACCCGAAATATCGTCCGCCGGAGTTACGGCGCGCTCTTCTGCCGAGCCTTCGGTTAAAAGCTGAATTAACACTCTTATGGTTGTGCCGCCGAAGCTGTGACCTATCAGATGAACCTGCTGAATTTTGCCTTCGGCATCCAACTCACCCCAATTCGGGATAAGCGGCTGATAATATGTTCTGCCGTATCTCTTATGATTATACTCCTTTGAATGTGCTATGCCGTAATCAACGGTGGTTCCCATAAGCTGAGCGTAAAGCTCACAGGCTCTGTCCCACGCGCTGCTCATCGGACCGACGGATGCGGAATAACATTCGTAGCCCTCATGCTCAAGATACTGCATAAGGTTGCCCGTTGTTGCGCCCCAATATGGCATAATTCCGTTAATATCCTCAGCTCCGCCCCAGCCGTTAAGACCGTGAACAAAGATGAAAGGCTCGCTGTTTTTCGGCTCCCAGCGGTTATCCGCCGCAAAAGCAACACCGGTAAACGAGCTTACAAGCATCACAAATGCCATAACAAAACCTGTTAAACGACGAATTTTCATAGCAACACATCCCTTTGAAATTAAGATATCCTACATTAAAGCACAAAACTGTTTAACTTTCAATACTTTATGCTTAAAATTGGCAGACATTTGGATTTAATTGACTGTTTTTGCAAAATCAACCGAGATTTCCGACCTTTCTGATAACCTTCATCAGATCGTCAACATCCATAATTTTCGGAACGGGATAAAGAGGATTACCCTCGCGCGATGCTCTCTGAGCGATAACGGGAACATCCTTTTCAAATATTTCAAGATGCTCGGGGATATTGAGAACACGGTTGAACTCTCTGATTTTTTCGATAAAGAGCTTTGCTTTCTTTTCTTCGGAAAGTCCCGATGTTTCAAGCCCTGCGATATCGGCAAGCTTTGCAAGCGGCTTATAAGCGGTTTCACCGTAGAAATCAAGAACATAAGGCAAAACAACGGCATTTGCAAGTCCGTGCGGAGTGCCGTACATACCGCCGAGATTGTGTGCGATTGCGTGAACATAGCCGACATAAGCTCTTGTGAATGCAATTCCCGCAAGATATGAAGCTTCAAGCATATTTTCTCTTGCCTGAATATCCTTGCCGTTTTCATAAACTTTAAGAATATTTTCAAAAATCATCTTTGTGGCTTTTTCTGCGGCGGCAATAGTGCCCTTGGTGTTGCTGTGACCGATATAAGCTTCAACCGCGTGGGTAAGAGCGTCCATACCCGTTGTTGAAGTTATGTGAGGCGGCAAACCGACCGTCAGCTCGGGGTCAAGAACCGCATATTTCGGGCGCAGAACGGGATCCTGAAGCGCATATTTTTCGTGAGTGCTCGGGTCGGAAACAACTGCGGCAAGTGTGGTTTCGGAGCCTGTGCCCGCCGTGGTGGGAACGGCATAAATCGTGGGAAGCTTTTTGAGAATTTTAAGAGTGCCGCGCATCTGCTGAATGCTCTTGCCCGGCCTTGCTATTCTTGCAGCGGCAGCTTTTGCGCAGTCCATAGGTGAACCGCCGCCGAAAGCGATAACGGCAGAGCAATTATTATCAACATAGAGCTGTCTTGCTTCCTCGATATTGTTAATCGTCGGGTTGGGCTGAGTTCCGTCATAAACCGCATACTTTACGCCTGCTTTTTCAAGCCCTTCAAAAAGTCCGTCAAGCAGATGAAGCCCCATCAAGCCCTTATCGGTAACAACAAGGACGCTGTTGTGACCGTTTGCCTTAACAACCTCTGGAAGCTTTTTAACGCTGCCCGCACCTTTGACAAGCTCCGGTTCTTTCCAATTAAGGAAATTGACCGCAACGCGGAAAATGCCCTGATAGGTTCTGCAATACATTTTAAAAAGTGTTGATGCTGCCAATTTGACTACCCCTATTCAATTAAATTTTTCCGAAACGGAAATCAAATCATTTTCCCGTAAATTATACCATATTATTTTATAATTTGCAATATCAAATACGAGCCAATAACCGCACGATTTGTAACACTCGGCAAAATATGGTTGCAATCCTCGGCGGCAGATGATATAATCGATTTAAAATAAGAAGCCTGCCGGCTTCAGTGGAAAGGGTTTCAATGAATTATGATGAAAATCACGACTTTTGAAAAGAGATTTATCGACTCCGACGGCAGACAGAGAATTTTCAACGGCGTTAATCTTTGCGACAAGGGCAAATTCGAGCCCGGCAATCCGAGAAAATACTATGCCGTTGATTTTGACGAGGCTCTTATTAAACAACTCAGCGAGGACGGCTTCAATCTTGTCAGACTCGGTTTGACATGGGACGCAGTTGAGCCGGAGCCGAACCGCTATGACGAGGAATACCTCAACAGGGTTCAGAAGGTTGCCGATTTATGTGCAAAATACGGTATCTATTTTTACCTCGATATGCATCAGGATCTTTACGGCGGCTTTGCCGACACTCCCGGTGACGGCGCTCCCGGCTGGGCATGCCTGACCGACGGTGAAAAATTCAAGCCCACAAAATTTGTTTGGGCTGAGGGATATTTCTGGGGAAAAGCCGTTCACAAATCCTTTGATAACTTCTGGGCAAATTCCGAATATAACGGAATTCCTCTGCAAACATATTTCTGCAATATGTGGAAGCATATTGCAGAGAGATTTAAAGATCACCCCGCCCTTTTCGGCGTTGACCTGCTCAACGAACCGTTCCCCGGCAGCGACGGCGGCAAGGTTTTCAGAAAGCTTATCGGAAGCGTTGCCAAAACGGTTATTACCGACAAACGCTGCAAAATCGGCCGGATGTTAAAGCATCTTATCAACAAAGAGGCTATCCGCTGCCTTGAACCCTTTAACGACCCCACTCTTTTCCGCAAGGTAACAAGCGCCGCGGACGATATCATCAAAAAGTTTGACACAGGTTATTATTCACAGTTCATAAACAGAACTGCAAAAGCAATCAGAGAGGTTACCGACAACGGAATAATTATAATGGAAAACAGCTATTATTCCAACCTCGGTATCCCTTACTCAACCCCCGCCGTTAATTATGACGGAAAGCGCGAGGAAAAGCTCTGCTTTGCTCCCCATGCATATGACCTTATGGTTGACACCCCCGCCTATAAATACGCAAGCAATTCCCGCGTCGGCTCGATTTTTGACGAGCACAAGAGAGCGCAGGAAAGGCTCGGAGTTCCCGTTATCGTCGGCGAATGGGGCGGTCAGTCCGAGGGCACGGATTGGCTCTATCACATCGACTATCTGCTTAACAAGTTTGACGGCAATCAGTGGAGCCAGACCTATTGGTGCTATTATAACGGTCTGCTTGAAAATCCCATTATGGAATGTCTTATCAGAACTTCGCCCGTTGCGGTCTGCGGCTCAATAACCGAATATTCATTTGATAAGGAAAACAGCATTTTCACGCTCAAATATGAGCAGGATAAGGAATATTCCTCACCCACAGAAATCTATGTGCACAAAGCCGCGGCAGGCATTGAGTGCGACGGCGAGTATTCACTTGAGCCCATCGGCGACAAGGGAGCCGCAATGCTTAGAATCACCTCCGCTCCCGGAACGCACACGGTTGTTATCAAATTCTGATTTAAAAAGCGTTATTAAAAATAACGGCGGCTGTATCGGAATGATACAGCCGTCAATTATATAAATAATGTTTTAAATTTCGGAATTTGTGCAAGCGAAACCGTTTCGTCGCCTGCCACAATAATATGATCGGCAAGCCTTATTCCTACGCCTGCAAGCAAGCCCGCAAGCTCACTTGTCACGGTCAAATCCTCTTTTGACGGCGCGGCTATGCCGTTGGGGTGATTGTGCATAAAAATAACCTTATCGGCGTTGTTTCTGAAAGCGGTTTCAAGCATAGCCCGTTTATCAACGAGCACGCTGCCGGGCGTTCCCTCCGAAAGCTTACAGCAATTAAGCAGATTGCCGAGCGCATCAAGGCAAAGCATATAAAACACTTCTTTTCGGCAGCCCAGATATTTTTTGACTGCATATTCGGCGGCGGCTTCCGGCTCCGACAGATTTATCCTGCGCGCCTGTGAGCTTTCCGCATAGCGTCTGCATATACCGGGAATCATCGAAATCAGAAGTGCCGAGCTTTCGCCCATGCCCTCAACCTCAAGCAGCCTTTCATAAGGAGCGTCAAAAACACCCCTCAGCGAGCCAAAGGTTTCAATCAGCCTGTGGGCAAGCTCGTTGGTATCTTTTCTCGGAATGGAATAAAAAAGCAGAAGCTCAAGCAGGCTGTGGTCGGGCATACCCTCAACGCCTGCCTTCCTGAAAGTCTCCCTTATTCTTGCCCTGTGATTTTGATGAATGTTGTTTCCGCTCACGGTAACGCCCCTTTACGGATTTGATATATAAATTCAGTATACACCAAAACCCGCCGTTTGAAAAGAGATTTTTGCGGCGGCGGACTAAAAAACAAAAAAATTCGGAGAGATAGCATTGAAAACATTTTTGATTTCAAAAAACGATGCGGGGCAGCGCCTCGATAAATTCATTTCAAAGGCGGTTCCCGCACTTCCGAAATCGCTTATGTATAAATATATCCGAACAAAGCGGATAAAGGTCAACTCAAAAAAGGGCGACATTGCAATGAAGCTTGAGCAGGGCGACAAAATAGATATGTATATAAACGATGAGTTTTTTGCGCCCGCCGACGAGCATTACGATTTTCTTTCCGCCTCCTCAAAGCTTGATATCGTCTATGAGGACGAAAACATTATGCTCCTCAATAAAAAAGTCGGGCTTCTCTCTCACCCCGACGAAAAAGAATATAACGACACTCTGATAACCCGAGTAAAGCGTTATCTTTATGAAAAGGGAGAATACAACCCCAAGGACGAAAACTCATTCGTACCCGCTCTCGTTAACCGAATTGACCGCAACACCGGCGGAATAGTCATTGCCGCAAAGAACGCCGAAAGCCTGAGAATACTTAATCAAAAGCTTAAAGACAGGGAGCTTGAAAAATATTATCTGTGCGTCATTCACGGATATATGAAGAAAAAAAGCGGCACTCTGACGGGCTGGCTTTCAAAGGACGAAAGCAAAAACAAGGTTGAGGTTTTTACAAATGAACGCCGGGGAACAAAGCAAATCAAAACAAAATATGAGGTCATTTCCGAAAAAGACGGGCTGAGCCTTGTTGAGGTTGAGCTGCTCACGGGCAGAACTCATCAGATAAGGGCGCACTTTGCAAGCGTCGGCCATCCCCTGCTCGGCGACGGCAAATACGGAAAAAACGCCATGAACAAGCCTCTCGGCTACAAAAAGCAGTTTTTGTATTCCTATCGGCTGAAATTTGCTTTCACGAGCGACGCGGGAATTCTTGAATATCTTAACGAAAAAAGCTTTGAGGTTCCCGACGTTTGGTTCAGGCAGGAATTTCTTGACGGAACTCTGACGCACGCAAAATAGAAGAAATTTATTAACAAAATGCAAATTGCCTATAAATTTTTGCAAAAACGCTTGTAAAATTTATAAAAATAGTATAATATATATACATTCTGCCGAGTTACTTTCATCGGCAAGTAATACTTAGAAGAAAAGGATGAGTATTAATGGCAAAAAACGAAAGCTCCAAGAGCAAGGCTGAGGTTTATCGTGAGGAGCGAAAAGCAAGGATAGCCAAGGCTGCAAAGCAAAACGCCAAGAGCATAGAAAAAAGAACGGCTGCATCCAATATAATCAAAAAGGTTGTCGCCATAGTTCTTGCTGTTGCAATCGTCGGCGGAATTGCTTGGAAGCTTGTTGACGATCTCGGAGTTATCGAAAGACTCGCAACCGCAGTTACCATCGGAGACACCAAGGTAACCGCAGCACAGTTCAATTATTACTACACAAGCCAGTATCAGCAGATGGCATATTACGCCAACTATTATCAGCAAAATCTCGGCTACAGCGTCGGATTTGACACTTCCGTTGCCCCCGATGAGCAGAACACAACCGAAAAAGATGAAGACGGCAACCCCATTACATGGGCTCAGCATTTCTCAGATGCAGCAGTTGAGCACGCTCAGTTTGTTCTCGCTTACTACGGCGAGGCTGTTAAGGCAGGCTACAAGCTGACAGAGGACGAGCAGGCTGAAATCAACGAAACCATTGAGAATTACAGAACAGAGGCTGCTGAAAACAACTATTCTCTCAATGCTTATCTCAGGCAGTCCTTCGGCGGCGGCTTCAACGAAAAGTCTTTCAAGAAGCAGCTTGAAATGGAAACACTTGCTCAGAATTTCTATAACGATAAGAGCGACGAGCTTAAAAACGGCATCACCGACGATGAAATCAAGAAGGAATACGAAGAAAACAAAAAGAACTATAACTACACCGATGTTCGCTACTATCCCTTCAACTTCACTACTTTGACCGCCAAAGAGGGAGAAACCGACGAGGCTCTCAAGGCAAGGCAGGAAGAAGCCAACAACAAGGTTATCGCAGAGGCTAAGGCAATCTACGAAAAGCTCACTGACGAGAAGTCTTTCACGGATGCAATAACCGCATACAAGAACGAGGGCGCAGAAACTCCCTCTGATAAAGATTTCACCACTCTGAGCAAAAACGCAACATACAGCACTCTCACCTCCGCCGTTACCGAAGAAGGCGCCGATTGGGCACTTGATAACGCACGCAAAGCAGGCGACAAAACAATGATAACCGGTGAAAGCGGCGTTTATATCATTTTCAGCGTTAAGCCCTCATATGCAATGAACAGCGTTGATGTTCGCCACTGCCTCATTAAGTTTGAAGCACAGGATGAAGACAATGTTACCGAGGCAGAGAAGAAGGCTGCATATGACAAGGCAAAGGCTCTCTATGATGAGTGGCTTGCAGGTGAAAAGACCGAAGATACTTTCAAGAAAATGGCTGAAGAAAACACCGGTGACGAAGGTTCGGCTTCAACAGGCGGTCTTTACGAAGGCATCAGAGTCAGCGACAGCTATATGCAGGAGTTTGAGGATTGGAGCTTTGACCCCTCAAGAAAAGCCGGCGACAGCGGAATAATCGAAACCGATTACGGCTATCACATTATGTATTTTGTAAGCAACAACACCGATGACCTTGATTGGAAAAACACCATCAGAGAAAATAAGGGTACCGAGGCTCTTGAAAATTACAACGACGCTCTCCTTGCAGAGGACGGCTCCTACCCCATTAACGAAAATACAAGATGGACAGCAAAAGTAAGCAAGAAGTTCTGCGACAAAATCAGAAAGAACATCGCTTATTCATCGGCAAAATAATTAAATAACAGTTTTAAAACAGCGTGCAATTCATTGCGAATTACACGCTGTTTTTATTCAAATCAAAGGGGTTGTCGCAATAAGATGAAGAAGCCGTTTTCTTCCGACGACGGCGTATCAAGATACTCCGAGTCGGAAAAAACGGCTAAAAAGAAACAAAAATAATTTAATCTTAATCTCAAGCAAAGAATCAAATGGCTTGTATCGGTTATATTTCCAATACAAGCCATTTCTTTTATATTCGTTTCTTTTGGTCTTCGCTTAGTGCGACAGCCCCAAATCATTTATACGGGAGAATCTGTTTTTGATTCATGCTTAATTACCAAGAATACCGAAAGATACATTACCAGCACAAACAGCACAAAAATCAATGTGGACTGCGTTGTTCCGCTCATGCAGCAGGTGTCATATACTCCGTGGAGAAACACAGAGGAGAGATAGCCTAAGATAAGATTTATTCCGCATCCAAAGCGATTGCCGCAGTTATAACACAGCTTTGCCCTGCCGTAAAACAGACCCATCATAACCGCAAAGCCCATGTGCCCGGGGATTGACAGGACTGCTCTGGGCAGCGCTACGGAAAGTCCGTAGCTGAACACATATTTTATATTCTCAAAGGCTGCAAATCCGAGAGAAACAAATACGGCATAAATAATACCGTCAAACCGATAGTTGAAGTTGAAATCACGCCATGTTCTGCGATAAAGGAAGAAAAACTTTGTTCCCTCCTCCACGGCGGCAACAACCAGAAAAGCCAAAAGAACAATATATTTGGGGTTATCCGGCTCAACCAAAGAGTTCAGAACGGTTTCTCCCAACATTTCCAAAACGATGGAAGCCAAAGCGGCGAAAACACCGCGAAGGATTAAGCTCAAGAGCAAAAACGGAGGCTCTTTCTCAATCGTGTCTTGCTTGTATATGTACTTCATCAGGAAGAATGCCGGCAAAACAGCGGCAAGCACATAAACAGCAATAAGATAGTATACCGGCGCCAAAAAGAACATAGAAAACATCTCCTATTTTAACAGTCTTTGAGGACTTTCCCCTCTTTGATATTGAATTCAAAGCGTTTTCTTTCGCCCGAGCTTTCAAGCTCCATGGCTATTACATCATCGCCGACATATTCGGCGGCAGTAATTTTTTCATCGGTCTTTTTAAAGAATTTTTTAAGCAGTTCAAGCTGTTTTTCATCGTAATCCCCTGCGTTATCCGAAACAAAGAGCACATTGCCGCACAGATTGTTTATGCGGGCAAGCAACAGCTTCTGCTCCTGCGTAAATTTCAGATTATTGTTTCTGAGGAAAAATACATCGGGGTCATTCATAAACACTCTGCCGTTAAGGTGGCGGCGGAAAACGGAATTATTTATTGCCGACTGTGCGCTTAAAATCTCATTGCAAACCTGAATGTGATTGAAGAATTTGCCGTTATATACAAGGTCAACATCGCAGCTTATGCGGCAGGCATCAACAAAGCCGAATGCAGAGCCGAGGGGCACGCCGCAGCCGAGAATAAGCTTATCGCCGACACATTCCCTCAAAAGCTTCATCGCATCGTGCATTATTTCTCCGCGGCTCTTGCCGTTTCTGGGCGTTATACACTCGCTGTAAAGGAAATCGAGCTTAACCATATCATATCCCCAGCCGTTGAGAACGGTATCGAAAACCCGCTTTATGTATTCACGCGCCTGAGGATTGTAAATATCAAGCGTATATGCGCCGCCCCAACCGACACAGCCGAGCTGCGGACGACCTTTTTCGTCCTTTATCAGCCAATCGGGATGCTCCTTTGCTGTTTTTGAAACGCGCTGACAGCTGAACGGCGCAAGCCAAATGCCCGCCTTGTAGCCCTTGGCGTGAATTTTATCGGCAATATATTTCATTCCGTGCGGGAATTTATCGCAGGGGTCAAGCCAATCACCCACAAAGGTTTCATATCCGTCATCAATCTGAAAAATCGAAACCTCGTCGCTTGCACGGTCAAGCCCGTCAAGATCACGCAGAATTATGCTTTCATCAATCTTCTGAAAATAATTGTACCACGAAGTGTAACCGCTCATTGTGCCTGTTTTTGTTTCGGGAGTCGGAAGCATTGCAAAATATTTATCAAAGACCTCGTCATATCCGCCCTCAAAATAAACGATATCCAAAGCTTTCCACGGCTCGGAAACAATTTTCCTTTCACATTCCCTGTGAATTGAAAAATAGTTTTCGTTCATTCTGACCTTGAAATATGTGAAGCCCGCGCTTTCGTCAAGCGAGCCCCAAAGCTTCAGCTTTTCTCCGCTTCTTATGTATGTATAGCAATGGCTGTGAAACTCTCCGGGCTTTTCGGAATACTCAACAAAGCCTTCGTCACTCGTAATCCTTGCAATGTGGCTGGTAATTTTGGAAACATTGGCAAGCTTTATAACTCCGCGCTGAATGTCATCGCAAGTGTATTCACGGGTTTTTGTCCACGACTGATAGCCCCCTGCAAAAAATCTGTCGGAAGAACCGAAACGGTATTCAAAATCAGCATAAAACTCAACAAGCTCAAAGGTCTTTTTGGGGATAAGCGTAACGGTAAGCCTGCTGCGCTGCGCGGCAGTTTCTATTGAATAAAGCTCGGTTTCGGTTTCGCTGCTCTCAACGGTTTTGCCGCCGCTCTTATATTTAACCGTAAAATGTAAATTCATAACAAAGCCTCCAATCAAAAAATATGACGGGTAATAATAATTCTCTTTCATATTATACCAAAGCCCTTAGACAAGTGCAAGAAAAAAATGACCTCAATCAATGTGAGGTCATTTTGAATAAAAAGAGGGCTGTCGCAGACCTTTGCGGCAGCCCGTTTATTGTTATT
>JAEDGK010000037.1 GCA_016297555.1 Clostridiaceae bacterium | reverse complement strand
AGCTTCACATCCTTGCGGTGGAAGTTTTTGGGCGGAGCGTCGGGGTTATCGTGAAGCTGAACCTTGAGATTGCCTGTCAGCAGGCTGAAATCAACAACGGTTCCCGCACCCTCTGCCGTTTCAACGATAGCGCCGGGCTTGGGCGTGATTTTAAGCAAATGTTCATAGGCTCCCTGCTCATATTTCAGGCAACACATAAGTCTGCCGCACGCGCCGCTGATTTTGGTGGGATTGAGCGAAAGCCCTTGCTCCTTTGCCATTTTGATTGAAACGGGCTGAAATTCACCGAGAAAGCTGTTGCAGCAGAAGGGTCTGCCGCAGATACCGAGACCGCCGAGCATCTTGGACTCGTCTCTGACGCCTATCTGACGCAGCTCAATACGGGTTCTGAAAACGCTCGCAAGGTCTTTGACAAGCTCGCGGAAATCCACTCTGCCGTCGGCGGTGAAATAAAACAGCACCTTGCCGCCGTCAAAGGTAAATTCAACATCCACAAGCTTCATATCAAGCCCGTGCTTTGCAATCTTTTCCTGACATATATCAAACGCTTCGCGTTCTTTTTCTTTATTCTTTTTTACGGTTTCAATATCTTCTTCGCTCGCAATTCTGATAAGCTTTTTGAGCGGCTTTACTATCTCTTCATCGTTAATCTCTCTGTTATCCATTGCAACCTCGCCGCACTCAATGCCGCGCACGGTTTCAACGATAACTCTGTCGCCCTTTTTAAGCTTCTGACCGTCGGGGTCAAAATAATAAACCTTGCCGACCTCTTTGAAGCGGACGCCTATAACCTCTGCCATATATAACCTCCGTTTTGAATGGCTTTCCATTCTTTTTTAATTCTTTACCGCGGCGCGCAGCTTTGTGCACAGCGCGGTAACCATTAGATTGTGATTTGCGTTCAGCCTGACAGCTTCCTCCAGCCCGTCGGTAATTTCCGTCAGGGCGAGCAGAGAGCGGCGGCTGAGCTTTTGGGCAAGCTCCTGAGGAGCCGAGCCGAATTCCGGATTATCTTCCGGCGCGGAATATTTTATTCTGAGAGCGGCGGCAAAAATCTCCTGAATCACGGGCAACGCCGCACGCAGAAGCTTCTGGTCTTTTTCAAAGACCGCCGCAGCTTTCACTATTTCCATTTCTTCAAGAGCCGCGCATGCACGGGCAATGCCCATGGCGGCTTCAACAACCGTTTCCCTCGGCACGGCGCCGTCATCATCAGGCAATGCCTGCCCGAGCGAATAAACCGACGCACGCGAAAGAACCGTGGGTAAAAATGCGGATTTTGAGGAACACAGAAGCATAAAATTCACATATGCAGGCGGTTCCTCAAGGATTTTTAAAAGAGCGTTTTGCCCCTCCGCACCCATTGTGTGTGCATTTTCGAGAATAAATATTTTTCTGTCCGCCTCGTTTGGCACGATATATGCCTTGCTTCTTATTTCACGGACAGTATCAACCTTAAACGCCTTGGGCTTATCTTCGACCGAATAAATGAGAATATCGGGATGTGAGTTTGCCGCCGCCTTTTTGCAGGAGGCACAGCTCCCGCAGGGAAACCCCGTCTGCGATTGGCAGATAAGCGCCGCCGCCGCCGTTTCGGCAAGCTGCATTCGTCCGCTCGGTGAGCCGCCCTCAAAAATAACCGCATGGGGAAATCTGTGAGAGCGCAGAGCGTCCGAAACCGATTTTTCAACGGGATTATTTAAATCAAAACCATCTGATTTCATTTTTATACACAGCCTTTAAATTACAGCTTGATAAATTTGTCAACATCAAGCACAAAAACCGTTGCGCCGCCCACGGTTACCTCAACCGCGCGCGAAATGAAGCCCTCCGCCATAAAAGAGGGTGAGGGAGAAACCATTTGAGTGCGCTTGCGTGAAAACTCGCTGATAACGGCTATAACGGCGTCAACCTTATCGTCCTCCGTGCCTATGAGCAGGGTTGAATTGCCTGCCCGCAGGAAGCCGCCCGAGGTGGAAAGCTTTGTAGCTCCGTAGCCCTGGTGTGTAAGCTCGCTGAGAACGCTGGGGCAATCGTCATTGTTGATAATGGCAACTATAAGCTTCATTGGGTATTCTCCTTTCGTTCTTCAAATAATGCAATATTTCTTTCGATAACCTTTCTGCCGCGCCATTCATAGGCTCTGCCTTTAATTTCGCAGCCCGATGAAATCCTTGCGACGGGCGATGAAAGGAATTCATTGATTTCCGTAACGGCGGCGTCTTTGTTCATGGGGCAGACATCCTGGCAGATATCGCATCCCCACACGCAGCCGCATTCAAGCATAAGATTTTTCTCCGAGTCGGTCAGCTCGCCTTTTCTCTGAGTTATCTCGGAAAGGCATTTGCTTTTATCAAATCCCGAGCGGCTGAGCGCTCCCGACGGGCAGGCTTCAAGGCATTTGCCGCAGCCGAGGCACGGCTTTTCCTTTGCCGGCTCGCACGGTATTTGCAGGGTTGTAACAATCTCTCCGATAAAAACATATGAGCCGTATTTTTCGGTTATGAGAAGCGAATTCATTCCGCGCACTCCCAGCCCTGCGGCGCAAGCCGCTCTGACCTCGGGAACGGGCGAATTATCGGCAAAAGGCGCAAAGCTTTCGTTGGGATAAAGCTCCGCAAGCTTTTCACAGGCGGAATTGAGCCTTGCCGTAACCACAGCGTGATAATCGGGCACAGCCGCATATTTTGAAATGTTTGAATCGATATAATTCTCATTTCCGAGCAGATAGGGAAAGCAGGCAACTATTACCGACTGCGGAAAATCGGGCAGTCTGCTCTTTGCTCTGCAAGCAATAAGCTCCGACTCAAGCTCGGCAAAAGGGCATATGCCCCACAGCGGAGAAACGCTGTCCATTATTTCGGCAAGGTTCATTTTGTCACCCCACACTCTGTGCAAGCGCAATCATAACGGGCAAGGTTATTATTGAAATAAAGCTTACAACGGCGACCGTCTGAGAAGCAAGCCCCGTGTTTCTGTCATATTTTGCGGCGAACATAACCGTGTTATTTGCCGTGGGCGCGCCCGCTGAAATTGAGAGCGCAACAAGCAGAGTGCCCCTGATTCCGACAAGACGGAATGCCGCCATAAGAAACAGCGGAAGCACTATAAGCTTTACGAGAGCAACGGCGAATATGCGCCAATTCTTAAATATACTCTTGAAGTCCGTGTTTGCAATGTAAGTTCCGAAAATAAGCATTGCCACGGGCGTATTAAGGCTTGCAATATAGTGAAGCGGGGATGAAATTATCATCGGCAGCTTAACCGAAAGCAAAAATATCGGCAAGCCGACTATAACCGAGAGCACGCCCGGATTTATGATGAGCTTTTTCAAATCGAACTTAACCTTTTCTCCGCCCTTGCCTTTTGTTATAACATAAATTCCGTGTGTAAAGCTGAAAACCTGAAAAGATATTATAACTGCCGAGCAGTAGAAAACGCCCTCATCGCCCAAAACTGCGCCCGCAAGCGGCAATGCCATGTAGCCGCAGTTGCCGTAAGCACAGGAGTATTTATAAATGCAGGATTGCTCGCAGGGGCAGCGGTTAAAAACGAGTGACGAAATAAGAGCCGAAACCGTGTGGAGCACAAAGCCGCACGCCATGGCTATAAAAAGTCCCTTTGCCGTTGCAGGGTTATATTCAAGGCTTAGAAAGCTCTCGATAATAACCGCAGGGGTTATTATATAGAAAAGCAGATCGGTGCAGCTTTTGGCAACCTTTTCGGTGTAAATCCCCGTCTTGTCGGCTATCGCGCCGACGGCAACAAGTATATAGAGGATTGCTACCTGCTCGCTTGCCGTGATAACATTCTGTAAAAACATTCGGATTATTCCTCGTCGGTTTTATCGGGGATTGCCGTCACTCTGTCGGCAACGCGAGCTGTAACCGTGCTTATAATAAACAGTGCCGTGCCGAGGTCGCAGAATTCCGCGCTTGACTGCGAATAAAGCAGCTCAGAATGACCGCTGAGGGTTACAATAAGGCGGGGAACAAAGCAAATCAAAGCCAGCAATGCCGCAGGCAAGCCGTAAGCGGCGATTTTCCATTCACAATTTTCGGAATTAACACGGGAATTTACTTGAGCAAACGCCATAAAGAACATTATCATAAATGCCAGCATCAGCATTTCAAGCATAAGGTCGGACACTCTTGTGTAGCTGATAGTTCTTGTGAATCGGTAAACAATTCTGAATATGCTCCATAAAACGGGAGCAAGAGAAACAAGGCGGTATTCAGAACCGTTGGTTTTGCCGCCGATATAAGAGATGCCGAGCGCGAGGAAATAAATCGCAGACAAAACGGCGAATATTGCCTGACCGCACAGAAGCGTTGCCGCAGGCTTGCTCATCTCATCTGCCGTTTCGTTAATATTCATAACGGCAATTATGCTGTTGGCAGAATCAAGAAGCACTCCCGCCGCCGCCAAAAACGAGGCAACTCCCATTCCGGGTCTTTTCTGAACGGCGAGCGAATAATCAAGCTTTTTGCGCTTGGTCATTCCGAACGCAACGATTGAAACGATTGCCGCAGCAATAACGGCATAGAGAACCCACACGCTCCAATCGGTTTTGCTGTAAAAGCCCGTTCCGCTTTCAAGAATTGTGAAAAACTGCAGTGTCCTGACGGGCAGAGCAATAATTGCAGCGGCGGCAAAAATCAGAATTCCGACGCCGAAGCCGTTCTTTACGGATGCGTTTTTCATTGTATGTTACCTCTTATCTGTCATTGATGGGAATATAGTCTTTTTTGATTGTGTTGCTCTTATAGGCAGGTCTTATTATCCTGCCGCCCGTCAAAAGCTCCTCTATTCTGTGAGCCGACCAGCCTGCAATTCTTGCTATGGTAAAAATGGGCGTGAAAAGATCGGGCGGAATATCGAGCATTTTATAAATAATACCCGAATAAAGGTCAACATTGGCGCAGATGCTTTTTTCGCTGCTCTTGTGGCTGCTGAAAATTTCGGGAGTAAGCCGCTCAATCAAGCCGAGAAGCTTGAATTCATCTTCAAACTCCGTGCCTGCGGCAAATTCGCCCGCCTGCGCTTTAAGGATTTTTGCGCGCGGGTCTGAAAGAGTATAAACCGCATGACCCATTCCGTAAATCAAGCCCGAGCCGTCGCCCGCTTCCTTACGGATAATCTTTCTGAGAAAATCGGCAACCTGCCCTTCATCGGTTATATCGCTGACGCCGTCTTTGATAAAGCCGACCATCTGAGAAACCTTGATGTTTGCTCCGCCGTGCTTGGGTCCTTTAAGCGCGCCGACGCTTGCCGCCATTGAAGCATAGGTATCCGTGCCGCTGGAGGTAAGAACTCTGTTAGCAAAAGTGGAGTTGTTTCCGCCGCCGTGCTCGGCATGAACCATAAGGCAGATATCAAGCAGCTTTGCCTCGCGGTCGGTAAAAACTTTGTCGGCTCTTATTGAGCGCAGAATCGTCTGAGCCGTTCTGTGCTCGGGCTTCATCTGATGGATATACATACTCTTATGGTAATAATGTCTGCGCTTAACCTGATAGGCATAAACCATAATTGCGGGAAGTTGAGCAATAAGATGCAGGCATTGACGAAGCACATTTTCGATTGAAGTGTCGTCAGGATTGCTGTCATAAGAATAAAGGGCAAGAATTGAGCGGGAAAGCTTATTCATTATGTCGGGCGAAGGAGCCTTCATAATCATATCTTCGGTGAAATCTTCGGGAAGCTCACGGCAGGCGGAGAGCAAAGCGCAGAAATCGTCAAGCTGCTCCTTGTCGGGCAAAGTGCCGAAAATCAGAAGATAAGCAATCTCCTCAAAGCCGAAACGATCCTCCTGAATACAGGCTCCGACGATATCCTCCATATTTATTCCTCTGAATAAAAGCCTGCCCTCGCGGGGAACCTTTTCGCCGTCGTCAATATAATATCCTTCAACGGCGCAGACATTTGTAATGCCCGCCATAACGCCCGTGCCGTCCGAATTTCTCAGCCCTCTTTTTACATTATAGCGTTCAAAATCCACAGAATCGATATAGTTATATTTCCTAATGTGGTCGCATAATTTTTTAATGTCCTGCTCGTTGATATGAGAATTAATTGTGGACATACCGCATACCTCCGTTTCATAAATCACGATAATATCCGTAAAAAGCCCTTTTTAAAAGGCGGTTAAATCCGTGTTAATTAATTTATTATATACATTAATCATATAAAAGTCAAGAAGAAAGGATGACACAAAATAATGCGTACCAACCTCATAATATGCCTGATAATTGCCCTTTCGCTCGTTCTCTGCCCCGTAACGGCGCTCGGAGAGCACGGGAGCGGCAAAGAAACGCCTAAGCAGACCGTTTCCGAAGCCACGCAGGCAAAGACGGTCAAGGCTGAAAAATACATATCCGTTATGTCGGCTTCAACGGGAAACACGGAAAAGGTGAAGCTCAGGGAATATGTTATCGGCTCCGTTGCCGCTGAAATGTCTCCGCTCTGTCACACACAGGCGCTTATGGCTCAGGCAGTCGCAAGCTATACATATGCAATTAAAATCAAGGAGCAAAACGAAAAACGCGAAAACAAAGCATACGGCGGAGCGGATATTACCGACAGCCCCGATATTCACCAAGGCTACATAAACGAAAAACAGCGCAAGGAAAAATGGAAGGATAATTTTGAAGCATACGAAAAAAAGATTGAGGACGCGGTTGACAGCGTTTTGGGGTCTTATATTACTTATAACGGAGAAACCGCGCTTGCCGTTTATCATTCCGTCAGCGCGGGCAAAACGCAGAGCGCAGAAACGCTTTGGGGTGAAAAAATCCCTTATCTGATAAGCGTTGAAAGCCCGGGCGACAAGCTTGCGCCCGATTATATCAGCACAAAAAAGCTTGACGCCGACGAATTTTCCGCGTTGGCAAAAAAATGCGGTGTTAAGCTCAAAGGCGAAAGCAAAGATTGGGTCGGAGAACTGACTAAGGACGAGAGCGGCTATGTTATTTCGGTCAGGCTCGGCTCGCAGGAGGTAAGCGCGGCGAAATTCCGCGAGGAATTCGAGCTTCGGAGTCTAAGCTTTGACATCGAAAAGGACGGAGAAAGCTTTGTAATAACCTGCCGGGGCTACGGCCACGGAGCGGGCATGAGCCAATACGGCGCAGATTATATGGCGCGGCAGGGCAGCTCATGGCGGGAAATATTGAAGCATTATTATCCCGGCACGGAAATCAGCACCGTTGCGGAATAAATCTCTTTTCCGCGGGAAGAATGAATTATGATTGATTTTAACCGTATTTATAAATTTTAAGGAATGATAAGAAATATGAAGCAGGTAGTCATAACCGCAGACAGCGCGGCGGATTTGCCCAAGGATACAGCAGAAAAATACGGCATAAAGATAATGCCGATGATTGTTGTTTTTAACGGCAAGCCGCTGAAAGACGGAGTTGAGATAAACGCGCCCGAAATATTTGACCATGTTGAAAAAACAGGCGAAATTCCCAAAACCTCGGCGATATCTCCCGGTGAATATCTCGATTTCTTTTCGCCGTTTCTCAAAGAGGGCAAGGCGGTTGTGCATCTCTCGTTTTGCTCCGAGCTTTCATCAACCTGCCGAAACGCCAAGCTTGCCTCTGCGCGGCTCGGCGATGTGTATGTGCTTGACACACGAAGTCTTGCGGGCGGAATTTCCCTGCTCGCGCTCAAGGGCTGTGAAATGCGGGATAAAGGCATGGGAGCGGAGGAAATATATTCCCGCCTTTCATCACTTGTGCCGTGTGCAAGGGTTAGCTATCTGCTTGACAGCATTGAGTTTCTGCGCCGCTCGGGCAGATGCTCTGCCGCCGCCGCATTCGGCGCAAACCTGCTTTCGATAAAGCCCTGCGCCGCCATGATTGACGGCAGAATTGATGTTATCAAAAAATACCGAGGAAAAATACAAGCCGCCCGCCTGCAATATGCAGACGAACAGCTTAAAAAATATCGGAATATTGATTTCTCAACTGCTTTTATTTACCATTCGGGCGTTGCTCCCGAGGAACTTTACGCCGTTGAAGAAATGCTGAAAAAAGCGGGATTTGAGCAGATTATAACAGCTTTTACGGGCTGTATGATAAGCCTGCACAGCGCACCCGGAGCCTTGGGAATTCATTTTCTTGCGGAATAAATCAGCGGTTCAAGAAATCAAGAGTTACCCCGCAAAGCTCCTCGGCTCTGTTTTCAATGCACTGATGACCGCCGCCCTCAACGGTATAAGTCACCGCCTCGGGGAAAGCGGAATTCATCTGCTCTTTCATCGATGAATTTAAGATTATATCGTCGCTTGCCTGACAAATCAGCACCGGGCAGGCGATTTTTTCCGTGTTTTCAAGGTCTGTCGATCTGACATTATACATCATTTCGCACATTCCGGCGCCGAAGCCGTCATACTGAACGGGAGCTGAAACGCCCGAAACATCATAATCCGCCGCAAATTTCCAATCCATGGTTGCGGCAAAAATCACGAGCTTTACAACGGGCGAAAGCTTTGTCCCGTATTCAAAAAATGCGTTCATCAAGACTTTCATCGGCTTTGATGTTACAATTTTTTCGGCGGCAGCCGGAAATTCGCTTTGGGGCGCAGGGCAATAGAGTAACAACGCCTTTACGGGAATTTCTTCGGCAATGTTTACGGCTACCCCGCCGCCCATTGAGTGACCTGCGATTATCCATTCCTCTGCGGGAGCTATGCTTTCCATAAGCTCCTCAATCAGAATTTCGCGGTCAACAACGGTCATATCTTCCGTTTCTCTTGTGCTGTAACCGAAATTCGGCAGATCGGCAAGCACACATTCATAGCCCGCGTCAGCCAAAATCGGAGCCATATTGCGCCACGCATAGGTTGAGCAGAGAAAGCCGTGAAGCATCATAATTCTGCCCTTTCGCTCGCCCTTTGCCGGAACGATGCGATAATGAATATCATAATCACCGTATGTAAAATACTCGCTGTTTTCATAGGGTTTATAATTTGTATCGGCGGCGTAAGCTAAACAAATCACCGATGAAATAAGCAAAGCCGCCGCACATAATATGCTGAGTATTTTTTTCATATAATACCCCTTTCGTTCATTCTCACCTTTCACATAGGTATTTTTGTTTGAAATTTTTTGCTTTTCATAACCGTGCCCATTTTAAAGACTTTTTGTTTTCTTCAATGTGTATTTCAGCGGATTTTCGTCGATGTATTGCCAAGCTTCGAGATAGCTTTCTTCGTTTCTCAGCACCTTTTCGTAAAACGAAGTCTGAAATATTTTTCTTCCCTGAACGCCGTCATTTTTATTGGCAATGCGTGTTGTAAGAGACTTAAATGCACAGATAATATCGGTCAGGGTAGGGCGGGGGCTTGCTCCCGCCGCTTTGTTTTCATCCGATGACGCATCTTCAAACAAAACGATTATTGCGTGAATATGCGTAGGCATTATTACATATTTATCAATCCTGACAAAAGGGTATCTTTTTTCCAATTCAAAAAGTTGCTCTTTAGCTGCCTCTCCAATCGGCAAAAGGTGAATTTTTGTTTCGGCGGGAGCAAGCCCCCGCCCTACTCTTGAAAGAACGGGCAGATTGTCTTGCGTATTGATTGTAACATAATAATATCCGCTGCTGCCGTAATCATAATTCTTTAAACGCGGATGTTTTCTCTTCGGCAAATCCATCATGCTCTGCCTGTTGAGCCGAAGCCGCCCTCTCCTCTTTCCGTTTCGTCAAGATTTTGCGCTTCAACGGGCGCAATGAGAGACACAGGCATAATCACAAGCTGAGCTATACGCTCGTCGGGATTGATTGTATAAGCCTCTTTGAGCTGATTTATAACGCCGACGCAGATTTCGCCGCGGTAATCGCTGTCGATAACTCCCACGCCGTTGAGCAAGCCTATTCCGTGCTTTATGGCAAGCCCGCTCCTTGCAAAAACAAAGGCGGCAAGCTCCGCACTCGGCAGTTCAACGGCTATGCCCGTGGGGATAACCGCTTTTTCGCCGCCGCCGAGAGTTATCGGCTCATCGATGCAGGCATAAAGATCCATTCCCGCGCTTCCGGGAGTTGCCCTGAACGGCAGCTTGGCGTTTTCTCTGAGCTTTTTTATTTTAAACGACTCCATTACTTAACACTACGCTCCTTGTATCTTTCCTCGGGAGAGATTTTCTTATGATAGCAGGCAATGGGCTCCTTAACGGAATTGAGCGGTGCCGCCCAGCGAACCGCGTTGATTATAATTCTCTGAACATATTCGTTATGGAAGGTAGGATTGCTCTCATGACCGGGCTGGAAATAGAATATCTTGCCCAAGCCTCTCTGCCAGCAGCAGCCCGAGCGGAAAACCTCGCCGCCTGCAAACCAGCCGAGAAAAACAATTTCATCGGGAGTTGGAATATCAAACTGCTCGCCGTACATCTCTTCAACGGGCAGGCTGAAATGAGGAGGTATTCCCTGAGCTATGGGATGAGCGGGATTAATGTTCCAAATTCTTTCTCTGTCGCCGTCTCTCCAGCGCAGATTGCAGGTTGTGCCCATAAGGGACTTAAAAATTTTGGAATGATGACCCGAATGAAGAACGATAAGACCCATACCCGCAAGCACACGGTTATGTATTTTCTCAACAAGCTTATCGGGCACTTTGTCGTGAGCCATATGTCCCCACCAGATGAGAACATCGGTTTCCTCCAAAACCTCGTCGGAAAGTCCGCAGCGGCGCTGTGCAAGAGTGGCGGTGCGGATTTTCATACCCTCCTGAGAAGAAAGAAAATTCTTAATGCAGCCGTGAATTCCCGCAGGATAAACTCCCGCGACCTCGTTGCTGAGCTTTTCATGAACGCCCTCGTTCCAAACCGTAACTCTTATCATTGCAATTCTCCTTATCTGATTTTTTTAATTATTTCCTGTGAAGCGGCAACAATTTTTGCCGCGGCGGGCTTGATTATCAAATCCATCTCGCCCATAAATTCAACATAGTCGCCGCCGAAGCGGTGTTTGAAGCGGTAAAGCCCGAACAGCGGGTTGCTCTCGTCAATAACGCCCGCTACCCCTCTGAAATCATAAATCCGGCAGCCGCTTTCGATTGCCCATTTAATCATTTCCCATTGAAGCAGGTAGTTAGGCATTACCTTTCTGTTGGAGTTTGACGAAGCGCCGTAGAAATACCAGACCTTGTCGCCCCACAAAACGGAAATCGCGCCCGCTATCGGCTCGCCCTCATAATATGCCATATAAAGCCGAGCCTTGTCGCCGAAGCAGTCGAGAATTTTTGCAAAATATTTTGCGGAGCGCAGCTCAAATCCGTCTCTTTCGCAGGTTTCTTTCATAAGCGAATAAAACACATCCGCCTTTTCGCTTCCGTGAATTTTAATCTCAACATTGTTTTTAATCGCAATTCTTATCTTGCGGCGGTGGTCGGAATGAAACGAGGCGAAAACCTCGTCCTCACTTCTGCCGTCAATATGAATTCTTATAACACAGCGGCACTGAAAATCCTCAAAATTAACCGTTGCGCCTTTCAGCTTGAAGCCCTGTGAAACTGCCATGGCTCTGTAAGCCTCATTGTCGGCAGGCACATCCTTGTCAATTTTAAGCTCGTAAGCGTTATATTTTTTGCCCTCAAGCTTGGCGGCGTTTATGAGCGCGGAAAAGGTTTCCTCATCGTCAAAATCGCACACGGGGCCGCGCGGGGCATACATCATATGGTAAGGCAGCTTTGATATTCGGCGGAGCAGCACCGCAAGCGTTCCCGTGATTTCGCCGCCGTCATTTCTGCAAATAATGCCGAACCATTTCCAATCATCCTTAACCCTGCCCCAGAGCGAGGTTTGGAGAAAATGACCGTTTTTATGGGCGGCAACAAACGAATCAAGCTCCTGCGCGCCGTTTATATAGACAATCTGTGTTTTCACTTTATATCCTCACAATCATTTTTGCTGATAAGTAATATACTTTTGCCTCGGCAACCGAACCACGCAAAAGTATATATTTGTATTATAACTTATGAACCGCCGAATTGCAAGAGCTTTACATATTCTCCTCAATGCTTCGGGCTGCCTTTTTGAGCTGCTCAACCGAGCTGATTTCAACACCCGCTTCGATTATCGCGTTTTTAACAGCCGCAGGCAGCTTGTCAAATTCGGAGCGCAGCTCGGAATTATCGGTAAAAAACTTTGCCATTGTATCACCCCTTTTCTTAGGATTATTCTTTGATTTTTGCTCCGTTAAATACAAAAATCACCCTCAATATCAAAAAAGTTGCCCAAACCTCTTGAAATTTTTGATAATAAAAGCGATAATATATAAATCGGAACTACCGAAAAAGAAAGGATGATATTCTTTGGAAGCAATTCTCAATTTTGACCTGTCTGTTTTCAGTTTCATTGAACAGCACATATGGGCTGATTGGCTTAACCCGATAATGGTTTTCTTCACTCATTGGGGCGATTCGGGAATTTTCTGGATACTTCTCTCACTTATTTTCCTTATCACCAAGAAATACCGCAAGGTCGGCTTTGCAATGATAGGCGCTCTGCTTGTTATGGAAGTCGGCAACAATCTTATTCTGAAAGAGCTCATCGCAAGGCCGAGGCCCTTTAATCTTCTCACCGACTGGGAGGGCATTAAAAATATGCCTGAGCTTGCGGCAAAATGGGCAAGCGAATATAACTACCCCGACCTTATCAGCCGCCCCTCAAGTTGGTCATTCCCCTCGGGACACACCTCGGCGGGCTTTGCGGCGGCAACGGCTCTGACCCTTGCCGTTAAGAAAGCAAGATTTGCCGTTCCGGCTTACATAATTGCGGCAATCATCGGCTTTACGAGAATTTATGTTCATGTTCATTACTGCACCGACGTTCTCGGCGGCGTTGTTGTGGGCATAATCTACGGTATAATCGGCTTTGTTATTGTTAATGCAATCTGCAAAGCGGTTGACAAAAAGCGCGCAAAGAAAAACGCGGCTTAACAGAATATCCAAAGAAAAAAGAGACTGTGTAAAACCGAAACGGTTAAAACACAGTCTCTTTAAATTTTCCGTTATTTCTTTACGGGCTGAAAGGGCTTTGTGTAGTTCATCAGGAAAACGATTATGTAAGCCACCCACATCGGTATGCTTTCGATTCCTCCGCTCTTTCCGAATATAGCAAGCAAAACTACCATCAGCACAAGCGTGAGAGAAAGAACAATGAGCATTATCAGATGCTTAACGCTCTTTTTCATTGACATATGCAGAAGATATACAATTATCGCCGCCGCAAAGAACGCCGCAAACAGCAGGGCGGTTGACCAATGAGCTATCATCTGGAGCGTTTTGCCGTCCTCAGGCTCAACCGACGGAATGTTGACGCAGGCAAAAATGCAGATAACGCCGAGATATGTGCATATGTTGCCGACTTTTGCAAGCTTTCCGTCACGGAAAGAATTGAGCTTATAGAGATATTGCAAATTGAGATAGAGCGAAACTCCCGAAAAAACAGCCCACCACACAAACAGCCTCGGATGAGTTTTGCCGATTACGCTTGCGGTTTTTGCAAGGTCGGGATTATCGATAAAGCCGTAAACGGTAAAGAAAATAAATCCCGCTATCAGCCACGCCATGCAGAAGCTTCTGTTATCCGTTAAAGCATAAACAAAAGTTAAAAACGCCTGCTTTACGGTCGGCTTTTTTGCAAGCTCCGCCTGCTTTTTGAGTTTAGATGCCTGTGACAAAAATACCACTCCTTGTTTATATTTCTTGCCTTTATTTTACACTTTTTCCGTCTTCCGTTCAAGCACAAATACAGGCAAAAGTGTACGGTTTTGAAATTCTTTACGGCTTTATCCGCTTAACATCTCTCGGGAACAGCGTTGCTTTTCTTTGAAAATGTAAAGAAAAACATTGACGAAAGAGCGATAGCAATTTATACTAATAACAGTTATTTTAACATTTGTTTTTACACGAAAGGACTTTACGGCTATGAAACATTTAAAAAAGGCAATCGCTTCGGTTACCGCTCTTGTTATTTCCGCATCAAACACGCTTTGCGCCTGTGCGGCGGGCAAAAATTCGGTTGAACCGATTAAATTTGAGAGCTTTCCTCAAGAAGCTTTGCAGATGAACAGCCTTTCCGAGAAGAGCAGCAACAAGCTGATTGTGTTTGACAACGGCAAAACCGAATTTTCCATTGTTCTTCCGCAGGACTGCTCAAAAGCTCTGCGCGAAGCCGCCGAAACACTTCAAAATGTATTTGAAAGAATGACGGGCACGGCTTTGCCTGTCATAATCGAAAGTCAGGCTGATTCATCGGCTCGGAACATCTGCATTGACTCGGCTTTGGGAACGGAGCGCCCGAACGGCGACATTTCCGACGGTTACAGAATTGTTATCGGAGACACTGATATTTCAATTTGCGGAGCAACGCAGGCAGGGTCAAGAAACGGCGTTTACGGCTTCATCGAGGACTTCTTGGGCTGTATGTTCCTGACTCCCGACGATACATTTATTCCCGAAAACAAAACCGTCTGCCTTGAAAAAACCGACAGGGTTTTCAAGCCCGCAACAAGCTGGCGTGATGTTTATGCTTATGAAACCGTTCAGGATAACTGGGCGGCGAAGATCAGACTTAACGGAATTGATGTTGAAAGCGACAACCCCGAAAAGTCAATTGAAGAATTGCAGTATGAGGGTTGGGGAACATGGTGCCACGATTGCTATGATTATCTTTCTCCCGATGATTATTTTGCCGAGCATCCCGAATATTTTTCGGAAAAAGACGGTGTTCGCGTAACGAGCTATGACAACCGCGAGGCTTATCTGTGCCTTAGCAACCCCGAGGTTTTTGAGATAGTCAAAAACTCTCTTGCTAAAAAAATCGAAGAAAATCCCGATGTAATGTATTGGGATTTCAGCGGCAATGACAATCCCTCGCTCGCAGGCTGTCAATGTGAAGCCTGCAAAGCCGCCGATAAAGCGGCGGGCGGCACGGGCATGGGAACCCTACTGCCGTTTTTAAACAAGCTTGCAAAGGCATTTCCCGATAAGTATATTTCTACTTTGGCATATCTTCACACTCTGAAAGCCCCGAAAAACATAAAAGCCGAGCCTAATGTCGTTATAAAGCTCTGCTCAATGCCCGGCGACCAGGCTTCATCATATCTTGACGGCGCAAATGCAAACTCTGCCGAATTCAAGGCGCAGGTTGAGGAATGGTCAAAGATAACCGATAAAATCGTCGTCTGGGACTATGTGGTTAACTTTGCTCATCTGCTAATGCCGTTCCCGAATTTTGCCGTTCAGGCAAAGAACCAGCAATTCTATGAGGAAAACAATATTATCGGCGTTTTTCATCAGGCATCCCGCGAAAAAGGCGGCGAATTTGCCTGCCTGCGCTCCTATGTTCTCTCCCGCCTGATGTGGGAGGGCAGCGGAACCGATGTTGCGGAATGTGTTTCAAAATATGTTGCCGCTTATTACGGCGAAGCCGCGCCGAAAGTCATTGAATATATGAATCTCTGCGCTTCCGAGCTTTGCGCTTCGGGCAAAAAGCTCGGGCTTTATGACGGCTTGATGCCTCACTATTCGGGCTATCTGTCGGAGAATAATGTTAAAAAATATAAAGAACTTATCAGCGAAGCCAAAGCCGCCGTTGCGGGCAATTCCGAGCTTGAAAGCCGCATAGAGGCAATCGAGCTGTCGGTTGAATATGCCGCCGTGCTCCTGCCCGAAATCAGCGACGCCGAGAGAAAAGCCGCTTTGGCAAAAATCAACGAGCTTTGCGAAAAGCACGGCATTACAATGGTTTGCGAGTGGAACAGCCTCGAAAACTTCAACAAAACCGACCTTGAAGCAACGATTGCCGGCGAGAAAAAAGATATAAAGAAGCCTTATATCATCGGCGCGTCGGTCGCGGGTGCAGCCGCCCTCGCTGCCGCCGCAGGCACGGTTGTTTATAAAATAATCAAGAAGAAAAAGCACGGCAAGGACTGATTATTTTCTTGCGTAGGTCTGTATTCACATAAAGCATTAAAGCCTGAGAAGATTTGTTTTCTTCTCAGGCTTTGGTTGTTGGGTTATGATAAATTTGAAGTTATTTATTCTTTTATGAACACTTTGTCTTTATCGGGAACACCCGATTTATCGGTAATATACCGTTCAACCTTCATACTTAAATTATACTTTTCACGCAAACTGATGATTTTTGACATCATCGTTGACTTATGGTGTATGTCGAGTGCCGACTGGTTTTCCCAACTATCAATCAAAAGAACGGTTTCATTGTCATTCATTGGAAAAAAGTATTCATATTTCAAATTGCCTTCTTCGGCACGGATTTCGTTAACAATTCCCGTTGATATCATTTCTTCTGCAAATTTTCTTGCATTTCCGTTTGTTCCTGAATAGTAAATATTTACTGTTATTGCCATAAAAACACCTCAACAAATTCTTATTTACCTTTGCCTTGATTATATCATCTGTGTTATAAAAGTCAACGCAAATTTTCGGTTATAAAGCGGAGTAGGGCGGCTTGCCCACAAGCCGCCGAAAATATGATTGTTTTTTATTTCCAATCCTCCGTCTTTTGCTTCGCAAAATCCACCTCCTTTGCCAAAGGAGGCTAATGTTAACAGTAGGCTTACTGCTATGGGCTCCTTAGAAAAGGAGCTGTCCGTAGGACTGAGGATTGATTTTGCCGTATAATCGAGATGCTTTAACGGCGGCTTGTGGGCAAGCCGCCCTACATTTGTTTCACTTCGAA
>JAEDGK010000146.1 GCA_016297555.1 Clostridiaceae bacterium | reverse complement strand
TGGCAACTCCGCTCGGCGGTCTGCTTTCAAGTGCAAAGCAGATTCCCGGCATCCTGACCGCAATCCTTATCAGCATAATCGCCTGCTTCTTCATAACCTGCGATTATGACGGAGTAACAAATATGATTAAAAAGAATGTTTCGGAGGAGCATGAAATCGCTCTTGTCAGAACAAAAAGACTGCTCGGAGACATTATGGGCAAAATGTGCAAATCATATGTTACCATCATTTTCATAACCTTCTGTGAAATTTCAATAGGGCTTAACATTTTGAAGCTGATAGGAGTATATAACAGCGGATATATAGTTGCAATATCAATGTGCACGGCAATAGTTGATATTATGCCCGTGCTCGGAACAGGCACGATAATGATACCGTGGGCGCTGATAAGCTTCTTCACGGGCAACACGGGGCTTGGAATTGGGCTTGCCGTTATGTATGCGCTGATAACCGTTATCCGTCAGATACTTGAGCCGAGGCTCGTTGCAATGAATGTGGGGCTTCCTCCGATAATGACCCTTGCGGGAATGTATATCGGACTTCAGCTTTTCGGGGTTATCGGAATTTTCATTCTGCCCATAACCTTTGTTCTTGTCAAGGCTCTCAACGATGAAGAAATAATCCACCTTTGGGGCAGAGATAGGCACAAAAAAGCCGCGGAGGAGACTCAGCCGGCGGCGAAGCAGCCCTGATTTGTCGGAGCGACACAAAAAATCGGGCAAAAATTCAAACTTATTCATAAAAAACAACAAAAAAATCATTGAAATGGGAAAACTTTTGTGTTATAATCCTATTTAATACGGCGTTTGTGTTAAATTAACAATTTATTTCCTGCCCTGCTGCGGCTGATTTTTCCGCTTGGGCAATATATTAAGGAGGAAGTTTTTTGAAAGCCTATAATGCTAAAGACATCAGAAACATTGCCATAGCCGGTCACAGCGGCAGAGGCAAAACAAGCCTTGCCGAAGCTATGCTTTTCAACGCAAAGGCAACCGACAGACTCGGCAAAACTGCCGACGGAAACACGGTTCTTGACTTTGACCCCGAAGAAAAAAGACGCAAAGTATCCCTTGCCTCGGCAATGGCTGCTTTTGAGTGGAATAACACAAAAATCAATCTTATTGACACCCCGGGTCTTTTTGACTTTGCGGGCGGCATGAGCGAGGGTATGCGCGCGGCTGAAACCGCAATTATCGTTCTCGGCTCGGGTCACTCCGCAGATGTCGGCTCCGAAAAAGCTTTCAAGGCTGCCGACAGCAGAGGAATAGCAAAGATGTTTGTTGTTACCCGCTGCGATTCGGAGCACGCGAATTTTGCCAAAACCTTCAACGAGCTTAAAGATATTTACGGCGCAAAGCTCTGCCCCGTTGTTGTTCCTTATCTTGAGGGCGAAAAAGTTGCAGGCTATGTTGATTTCACAACAGGCAAGGCATATAAATACGATAACGGCAAGGCTTCCGAAACAGCAATTCCCGCCGACGCCGAAATTGAAGAATACAAGGCAGTTTTCAACGAGGCAGTTGCTTCCGCAGACGAAGAGCTTATGGAAAAGTTCTTTATGGAAGAGGAGCTTACCGCCGATGAAATTGCAAGAGGTCTCAGAGCGGGAGTTATTGCGGGCGACATTTACCCCGTTTATGCCTGCTCAGGTCTTAAAAATGAGGGCGTTGACCTTATCCTCAACGCTGTTGTAAATATTGCTCCCTCCGCCGCAGACGCAGCAGGCGAGGGCGACGTTAAGTGCGACGAAAACGGTCCTCTTGCGGCTATATGCTTCAAGACGGTTTCCGACCCGTTTGTCGGCAAAATGTCCTTCTTCAAGGTTGTTTCGGGCAAAATCACTTCCGATGTTCCCGCTTATAACGAGCGCACGGGCGAATCGGAAAGAATGGGCAAGATTATCAACCTCAAGGGCAGCAAGCAGGAGGAGGCGGCAGCCATTCCCGCAGGCGATATCGGCGTTGTAACGAAGCTTGCAGGCTTCAAGACGGGCGACACGCTTTGCTCCGCCAAAAATGAAATCAAGCTTGAGGGCGTTTCATTCCCCGCACCCTGCCTTCCCATGGCTATCAAGGCTCGCAAGAAGGGCGAGGAAGATAAGGTTGCCGCGGGCATCACAAAGATTCTCGAAGAGGATTACACTCTCGGTTATACAACCAACACCGAAACAAAGGAGCAGATTATCTCCGGTCTCGGCGAGCAGCATCTTGACTTTGTTGTAACCAAGCTTAAAGCAAGACACAATGTTGAGGTTGACCTTTGCGTTCCCAAGGTTGCTTACAGAGAAACCATCAGCAAAAAGGTTGCCGTTCAGGGCAGACATAAGAAGCAGTCGGGCGGCAGCGGTCAGTTCGGCGATGTTTGGATTGAGTTTGAGCATATCGACAGCGACGGCTTTGAATTTGCAGAGAGAGTTGTCGGCGGCTCCGTTCCCAAGAACTTCTTCCCCGCAGTTGAAAAAGGTCTGCGCGAAGCAATTCTCAAGGGTCCTCTTGCGGGCTATCCCGTAGTTGGTCTTAGAGCAACGCTTTATGACGGCTCGTCACATCCCGTTGACTCAAACGAAATGGCGTTCAAGATGGCGGCAAAGATTGCTTATAAAAACGGTATGCCTCAGGCAGGCCCGAAGCTTCTCGAGCCCTACGGCTCACTCAAAGCCTATATGCCCGGCGACAATCTCGGCGACATCATGGGCGATATCACAAAGAGGAGAGGTCGCGTTCTCGGCATGGGTCCCTGCGAGGATGACCCCAGAATGCAGGAGCTTGTAGCCGAAGTACCCATGGCTGAAATGGGCGATTTTGCAACCGTTCTGCGCTCCGTAACAGTCGGCAGAGGCTATTTCTCATTTGACTTTGACCACTATGAAGCAGCTCCTGAAAATGTTGCTCAGAAGGTTATCGAAGAAGCCAAAGCAGCAGCAGAGGACGAATAATTCAATACATAATTTTAAAAGCCGTTCGGTAAATCCGGACGGCTTTTTTGTCGGCTCAATGTCAACAGAGCTGAGGAAAAAATTCCAAAGAATGGAAGAAGAAACGGCAGCAGCAGAAATCTTACTGTTACATTAGCCTCCTTTGGCAAAGGAGGTGGCACGGCGAAGCCGTGACGGAG
>JAEDGK010000145.1 GCA_016297555.1 Clostridiaceae bacterium | reverse complement strand
GACTTTAACCACCGGTGGGGAATCTCACCCCGCCCCGAGAATTTATTGTTATTAACTATTATATCTATCTGCCGCGATTTGTCAACATAAATTTTTGCGGATTTTATCCTATTTCGTTGTTGCGGGAGGATTGAAGCTCGGCGTGCAGCTTTTCGAGCTCTTTTTTTGAGAACTTATAGCCGAAGAAAAGCAGTATGAAAAGAACCGTTAAAATGATTGCGGGAACCAATGTGGATATTTCGTAAAGCTTTTCAACAACCTCAGTCGGCTGAGCGGCAAGCTTGCCGTTGTAGCCGATTAATCCGAGAATTGCAGGAACGCCTGCACCTGCGGCGGTCTGACCCAGCTTTCTCGCAAAAGAATAGAAAGAATAGGCAGTGCTTTCTTCACGCCTGCCCGAAAGCAGCTCGTGGTAATCAATAACATCCATAACCATTGCCCAGATTTCCATAACAAGGAAGGTCTGACCTGCTCCCGAAAGGAAGGTCATAATAAGGAAAAGATAAGGGTTGGAAGCAAGAGCGGTGTAGCCGAAAAGATACATTATTATGTTGATAACAGCCGCAAATGCAATTCCCGCGCTGCATATTTCCTTTTTGCCGAATTTGCGTACAAGCTTGCTCATAACGGGGAGAAACATAGCCATGGGAAGATAGGTGCATATTGTTACAATGCTGTAAAGACCGGGCTTTTCATAGAAATTCTTAAACAGATAGTTATAAACCGTTTGTGTATACATCTGGAAGCAAATGAGAAGCATTGAGATGCCGCAAAGAGCAAGGAAAGGCTTGTTCTTTAAGAGCATACGGATACTGCGGAAAAGATTGTAGTTGCTTTTGCTTTGGTTTTCGGAAACCGTGACTCTTTCTTTTGTTAGCTTGAAATGAGCAAAAAATGTTACAACCGTTAACAGCGAAAGACAGCCAACGGCGATGCTCAGCTTGTTTCCGTCGAGCACCTTAACCGAGCCGCCGATGCCCGCAACGGTTGAATATACAAACAGCGGAAGAAGTATCTGAGCAGGAAGCCCGCCCATTCCTGCGCCGACTGACCGCCACATGGAAAGCGAGGAACGCTCAATTTCATCATCTGTAATTACCGAAGCAAGAGAGCCAAACGGAATATTAACGCCTGTGTACATCATTCCGTAGATAATGTAGGTTATGTATGCATAAATCAGATACTGGCTTTCGGTAAGACCGGGAATTTTAAGAAACATCAAAAATGCTGAGGCGGCAAGAGGAATTGATGCGCCGAGAATGTAAGGGCGAAATCTGCCGTGTTTTGTAGGGCGGCGTGAATCGATAAACGCGCCCCACATGGGATCGTTGATTGCATCCCAAATTCTTGCAACGAGCATAAGTACCGTTATAGAGGCGTTTGCAATTCCCAAAACATCGGTATAAAACATTGTCAGAAATGAATTTACGAGGGAAAAGGTCAGCAGACCGCCCATATCGCCCAAGGCATAGCCGATTTTATCAATGGCTTTTATTCCGTGGGTTTGCTGTTTATCATTCATGTTAATTTCTCCTTATGTTTTTTGATTTGTTTAAGCCGATAAAAAACTTGTTTATACAGTTTTTCCTTTTCCCGAAAAAGTGTATTTGATATTGTCTTTCGTTTTCCAATCGGAGCATTTGGAGTTTTCGCAAAATGACATCGGCTTGCGGTAATTTGCCACCCATTCGGGAAGAGAATTGCAATTCGGATTTCCGCTCTTTGCAAAGGCACACACGGCGTCGGAAATCTGCTCCGAAATCCTGTAATCGATATCCTCAAAAGGACGCCAGTTAAAGTCGAGCGTTGAGAAAACATAAAGCAAATCTGCCGCGTGCCATGCTCCCATATCGTCGCCGGGCAAAAATCTGTTAAAATTATAAATATAGCAAGGGCACGAATTGTGCTTCCGGGCGTATTTAGCCCACTTTTTTATGACACCCTCCAGCACAATGGGTATCATATCAGTGCAGGTTGAGCCGATAATATACGGGATATCGGGAATCTTTTTCAGCTTAAAATTGCTCTCTGTCAGAATCATTCCGTCATAAACCGGGAAGGTGTACGGCATACTGAATTTGCTCTCTTTGCAAGCTTTAAGCCACGCATAATAAAGAGTTTCGGCGTCGGTTTTTTTGAGCTCTTCCATTGAACGCACGCCTGCATTCTTCATAATTCCGTTCCAAAACGGCGCGATTTTTTCAACGGTCAAGGGTTTCAGCAGATATCTCTGTAAGCCCGCCCCGCTGAGCATTATTGCTCCCGAAATACGGTCTTTGAGCAGGGGATTATTAAGATGAATGTCAACGCTCATCGCTCCCGCGCTTTGACCCATCAAGGTGATATTGTTCGGGTTTCCGCCGAAAGAAGCGATGTTGTCAATTACCCACTGAATTGCAACGGTCTGGTCAAACAATCCGTAATTTCCGCAAACGCCGTTTTCAGTGACTAAATCGGGGTGTGCACAAAAGCCGTAAGGTCCCAAGCGGTAATTCATAGCCACCATGATTATGCCTTTTTCTGCAAAGCGTTCACCTTTAATGTGACCCTCGTCCGTGCTTCCGCCCGTAAAGCTGCCGCCGTGGATAAAAACCAAAACAGGGCAGTTTTCGGCATTCTTCGGCGCCCATATGTTCAGGAAAAAGCAATCTTCGCTGTATGTGAATTCCAGCCCTTTGCGGAATTCTATGTGGTAAAACGGATTAACTTTGGCGTCTTCTTCAAAAGCACGATGCTGGTAACAACAGGCTTTGAATTCGGTTGCGTCATAGATTCCGTTCCACGGCTTTTCCTGTTCGGGATATTCATATCTGCCCGCCCGTGCATAGCGGATACCTCTGAATTCCAGGCATCGCTCGGTTTCTAACCCTTTTATTGAACCGCAGGGCGTTTCTCTTTCGATATAATTCATAGCCGCACCTCAATTTGTTAAATGTAAGTATAATAATATCAGACTTCCCGAATACTGTCAATCGGTCGGTTACGGTGGGGCGCAGGAATTTAAAAAATGATTTAAAAAAAGTTGATGTTTTATTTGTGTTTTCAATCATTATATGTTATAATAATCAAATAAAATACGGCGGCAGTTTTTGCCGAAAAGGAGAATTTTATGAATTTTACAC
>JAEDGK010000036.1 GCA_016297555.1 Clostridiaceae bacterium | reverse complement strand
ACATCGGCTGCATTGTTTACTGTCAGTTTTCCGGAAACTGCAATATAATTTTCATTGCTGATTTTAACATTACCCGTGCAGGTGATGTTTGCACCGTCTGAAATTGCAGGTGACAAGGAATCTGTGGTAACCGTTACATCCTTTGCACCGTTAACGGTAAGTGTACCGGAAACTGCGTTACTGCCTGTGTTTGTAATGCTGACATTGCCGGAGCAGGTGATGCTTGCGGGATTACATAATGTCGGTTCTTTTTTACCCGAAACGGTAACATCGACCGCATCGTTTACTGTCAGTTTTCCGAATACTGCAATATAATTTTTATTGCTGATTGTAACATTGCCGGAGCAGGTGATATCTGCGGAATTGCATATTGTCGGTGCTTTTGCGCCCGAAACGGTAACATCTGCCGCATTGTTAACCGTCAGCTTTCCGTTTACCGCGATGCTTTTGTCATTGGTAATTTCAACATTGCCCGTGCAGGTGATATTTGCGTCGCCCGTGATTGCAGGGGCGGAAGCGGATGTTGTAACCGAAATATCCGTTGCACCGTTAACCGTAAGATTGCCGCAAACTGCGATATAACCGGCACTATTAATTTCAACCTCACCGGAGCATGTAATGTCTGCCAAGCCGTTGATTACAGGTGCACTGTTGCCTGTGTTAATAACCGAAACGTCAGAGGCATCGGTTACGGTTAAATTAGCTACGGAAGGTGCATTAGATGCGGTAACGACAATATTTGTTGCTCCGTTGCCCTTGATATTCAACGCTGTGCTGAGCATCTCGGTTGCCGTGAGAGTGTTTGTATCCGGGTCATATTTGACCTTTCCGCCGTCGGAGAGAATGTCATCCTTGTTTTCTGAAGTAACGGTTATTCCGTTAACCGTTACGCCGTAATCCGAATCAGCCAATGCCACTGTTGCAAAAAGAGCCGTGAGTATCATGCAGAAAACAAAAATGCTCAAAATTTTTTTCATAGATATGTTTCTTTTCATTATAATAATATCCTCCTAACTACCGCCGAGAAAAACTCGGCGGTAGTCAAATTATAGAACTGATTTATTATAAAACCGAAGCAAGGTTTTCAAAAACGCCTTTGAACCAGAAGAAAACAGAAACGGGCATTTCCTTAATCCACTTAATGCAGCTTAAAATGAACGCCTTTAACCATCTGAAGAAGGGGCAGTTGATTTCGTCTTCATCATCGGGTTCTGCGGGGTCATCGGGGGTGGTAGGGTGGAATGTAACAGCGGAGATAACTTTCTCTTCGCCGACATAAAGCTCGCCGTCGATAATCTGAATCTCATCTGACCATTCGCCGTTGTAAAGTTCATTGCCGTCGATGTCATAGAGAGTGAAGATACCGGGAAGGGAGAAACCTTCTTCGCTTGCGAGATCAACGACGCCTGAACCGAAATAATAGAATGTTCCGCCGTTGGAACGAAGGTCAAAGTCAACATCCGAGAGGGAGATTATTCCCGTGAGGCAGCAGCTTTCGGTCGCTATTTTCAGAGTTCCGCCGCTGATTGTGATTTTGCCTGCAGTTTCGGTTGTTTCTTCCTCTCCTTCTGCGCCTCTCGCTTCTGCGCCTCTCGCTTCCGCGTCAATGCCGATTCCTTCGGTTTCAATATTCAGCTCGCTGTCTGTAACCGTAATATTACCCTTAAATGTAGCAATTGCTGCTTGAAAGGCTGTAATGTCAATTTTGCTGTTTTCAATTATTATTTCTGAAATGTTAGGTTCAGAATAATTGGGAAATGTGTTAATGCCGATTTGGCAATCGGACAAACTGATTTTTGCATTCTTAATTATAACGGAATTGATTGCTTTTATGCTTTCCGCTGTCTTTCTTGTATTGATTTCAACATCTTCAACCGTGACATCTTCCGCCAAAATTGCGGAACTATTGCTTATCTGTGCCTCAACACTAAGCTTTGATGTCTCGGCATCCGAGCCTTTAACCGTAAGCTTGCCTTTGGAACCAATGGCAGAACTGTCAGAAATCATTTTAATATCTGCTCTTCCTTCAACAAAAACGGTTGAGCCGTCGGGCAGCGTGATGGCTGCATATGATGATTCGGTGTAGCCCAAAAATGAAAATCCATCTTTAAGAGTGAGCGTTTTAGTGGTTTCATCCCAGCTCCATTTATCATCTGCGCCCGGAACGGGGAGATTCTCACTGTCGGTAAAATCAAGGCTTTCGGCGTCATCCAAAGAATATGTATTAATTTCCGCCGTGCATTCACCGACACAGTAAGAGGCGTATCCCGCAAGGGCAAGATAATATGTGCCGGGTTCTGCTATTGTGTAATTAAGATTACTGCTGTCAGTATCTGTTATTCCAATTACAGTGTTATCATCATTTTGCTTGAAAAGCCAGGTATATGTGTCAACATCTTCGTCTTTTCCGCCGAAATATGAAGTGAGAACGGTGTTTCCTTTATCAACCGTGAACTTGATAAGCTTTGCATAAACCATATCGTCTTCCGGAGTGATATAAAGGATGTTTCCGCTGCCGAGTTCATAATCAAATTCTGCGGGAAGCGAAGTTGTTTCGGTCAATTCGGCAAGAGCGTCGGTCATGTTCTTAATAACTGCCTTCTCAGCCGAAATATTTGCGTGGCAATTTCCTTCGTCATCGAAATCGAATCCCAAAAGAGCTATACAATAGGTACCGGAATCAACAATGGCAGAGGCAAAACCGGAACCCGTTATAGTTTCGTTAAGATAATTATTTTCTCCGTCATTTTCGAGCTTATAAACATAAACATATGTTTCCGTTTTTTTCGAATCGCCTTTGAAATTAACCTTGAGAAGCGTGTTATCTTCTTTAACTTCAACCTTGATAAGCTTGCCGTAGGCATAAGTATAGCCGTCATAATAACGGATATCCTCGCTTCCGAGCTCGTAGTCAAATTCTGCGGGCAGAGCGGCGGTTTCCGTCACGGCAAGTAAGGCTTCTTCAACATCATATATTTCGCCGGTAACTTCTGTCAACGATACGCTGATGTCATAATCGCCAACGCAATAGTCTCTCCAGCCGGCAACGGCAAGATAGTATGTTCCGGTTTCTTCAACACAATATGAAAAACCGTAGTTATCATCCGTGTTGTAAACGATATCAATGGCATCTCCGTTTTCTTCGAAAAGCCAATAATATATGTCAAAATTAGAGATATCATTTTTTGCGCTGACAGTCAGCATAGCATGGGATGCCGTAACTTCAAACTTGTAAAGGTCGGCATAGACATCATATCCATTAGGATTTCTGTAAAGAATGTCTTCATCACCGACGGCACCTTTCAGGTTTGCGGGGAGAGTGGTAGTTTCGGTCAAAGCCTTTAAGCTTTCCTTCATATCAACAACGGGCGTTTCTGCGCTTGCCATGACTGAGCCTGCGCCGAAAAGCATGGTGAAGCAGAGAAGTAAGCTTAAGAGCTTTTTGGATTTGATTTTGATACGCATATCGATATACCTCCTTAAATATTATATATATTTTATATAATGATTTAAAAGTTTTGTCAATAAAAAATGAAGAAAAAACCATTTAAACGGTATGAATTGACATCGAAACGGCGTGAAATGCATTGCTTTATTCAATATCGGTCTTTTCGGTCTTTGAAATAAGATAATAATTCAAAGCCATATCTGTTTTATCGCTGTTTTTAATAAACTCAATCTCGGTTATATCGAAAAGAATACAGCCGCAATGACCTTTAAAGGTCGGGAAGCATATAATTTTTATGTTTTTATCAATTTCGGGGCTGTAGTCAATCATTTCAAGCGTTTCACCGTAAAGCGTTGCCCGTTCATAACTGCGAAGCCATTTTGAATCCATGTTGCTGAAAAGACTGCCGAAAGAACAGCCGATCAGCTTTTCAAGCGGAGTATTTTCAAGCTTTGCCAGAGCGGGATTGCCGTATCTGAAAATCCAGTCTACGGCATGGCGTTCATCATTGAATATCATTTCAATATCCGCAAAGGCAAACGGCAGGCTGTCAAAGCTGCTGTAATGCCTGCGGTATTCTTCGTCCGTTTTCGGAACACCGTCATTTGAAAAGCTGTCAATTATGCTTTTTTGCTCGGAGCGAAGCTTTTCGATAATATGTTTTTTCTTTCTTATCGGGTATTCGATTGACTCACCGTTATTTAAATTAATTTTGTCGGAAATATCGTGAATAGCCATTGCAGAGACCAAACAGCCTCGGTGAACCTTTAAAAATCTGTCGCCAAGCTGTTTTTCTATCTCGCCGAGCGACATTCTTGTTTCATAAATTTTCCCGCCCGAGATGTGTATTTCGGCGATTTTTCCTCTCATAATCACATAGAGAATTGTGTCGGCATTAATTACTGTTTTTCTTCTGCCCGCGATGACTGTTATATATTTTGTTTCCTGCAAATTAAACACCCCCGTTTACTTCTTCGGAAATAAAAAACTATATACATTTTATCAAAATTAGGTATGTTTGTAAACAGATAAAATATTTTCTGCTTTTGAAAGATATATGGTTAAATTGCCGAGTTGAATAATTCAACCCGACGGAGAAAATAGCGGCGAAGTTCGGTTAAAGCATATATGCCGTGTCAATATCGATTTAAGGCTGATTTGACACGGAATTAATTAATATGATTCAGCAAAATTTTATGCACCGAGCTTATAGTCGTTCAGAATTCTGTCAAATTCTTTTCGGTCAACAAATCTGAAATTAACATCTTCTTTCAGTCCGTAAAAAAGCTTGTAGCGTTTCGCCCACGGCTCTTTTTTCGGTTCACTCGTCCATAAATACGAGCTGTTGGGCAGTTCGCAGATAACAACGGTTTTTTCGCCGTTATCCGATTGAAGCTTTGCAAATTCGTTTCGCTTTACATCATATGAATGAATTGAAGAGAAAACCGTCAAATAGAATATCATAATCCCCGCCGCCGCGCAGGTTAAACCGCGCTCAGCGTGTTTGAATTCGGCATCAGCAACGGAAATCAGAGGCAGAGCGCAGTCAAAAAGCTCCGCGGCAAACATCATCAGCAGAGCATAAGCAGGGAAGAAACAGCGCGGACCTATCGGGTTAACAACAAGCAGGGGAGCGGATATGACCGGCACACAGAAAAGCGGAAACATCAGCTTCAATCGGCGTTCTTTTTTTGTGCAGATTATAAGAATGAGAGTCAGAGATGCGAGATACAGACAGGCAACGGCAAACATTATCAGCTTGTAATATGCCGCATATCGGTTAAACGGCGTCAGAGCAAGCGCGTCTTTAACATAGTTTTTGATGCAAAGCATAAAAACGGATGCGATATTTACGGATAGAAAGAAACGCACTGTAAACAATTTTTGGGGACTTTGATTTGTTCTGAGATATTTAATTGCGATTGCCGCCGCAGGAACGGCAACCATAACGCACATCAGTCGGTTTGAAATTATCAGGTTGTCAAAAATTGTGTAAAGATGCGAGCTTGCAGTATCATAAAGTGAAGCAAGGTTTGTTGCGGCGTCTCTGTAACCGTCGTTTCCCGAAGCGATTGCGTAATAAGCCGAGTTTGAAAACATCAGCATACAGCCGATAACCGAACCGATGAAAAACCCGATTTGTTCAACTCTGATTTTTTTAAACCTGATATATGAAATAACAGCCGTTGCAACCGCCAAAACAACATAAAAAATACTCACATTTTCCATAAAAAGAGAGCCGATAAATCCCGCAAACAAGGTCAGCGGTGCAAAAAATCGGGCAGGGGAAGGCGGATTATCTTCAAAAATGTTTTTCTCAATCAGAATATACAATTCGGCAATTATTATTGGAGGCACATAATTTGAAAATCCCGCTGTCCATACGATTGACTGAGAAAAAATTGTTTTCGGCATAATAAGAAATAATATAATTGAGAAAATCAGCGTTACGGGTTTTCTTGACGATGAATAAACGGCAGGTATCAGGCAAGCGGCGCAAAACGAAACTGCCATTGCAGCAACTGCCAGCAGCTTGCTTCTTGTCAGCGCCATAACAAGAAGATTCCCCGCATATCTTCCGTTGTAGTTATCAAACCAAGAGTCAAGGCGCTGCTCGCCGATAATGCTGCCCCAAGCCCAGTCGTCGCCCGTGTTTGGAAACAGAAAGGCGAGTGCGGCAAATAACATAAGTGCGGCGGCGGAAATCAGCCAAAATGAACCGTTATAATCCGATTTTTTATTTTCCATTTTATACTCCGTATTTAACAAAATTTAGCAGAATAACTAAAATAATTTGAATTGTCGACTTGTTCTGTTTTATACCCCGAGCTGTAAAAAATCTGCTCAAAACTTGATTCTTAAAAACGCGTTGATATCTGAAATGCTTTATATTCTATTTATTTCCGAAAATTGCCGTTTTATTGTGCGTCAGGGCATAAAAAATCATCCTCTTTCATGATTTTCAGAGGATGATTTGCTTTTTTTATAATTTTTTGAATAAAATGTTGACAAATTTTATTGAAAATAGTATAATATTTATCCAAAAATAAAGAAAAACTGAGGAGCGGTTATGAGCAACTTTTTTGATATATTCTATAACGAGGTTATTGTTGATATAATCGACAACGCATATTTGCTTGTCAGAATATTAATTTCATGCTTGTGCGGAGCTTGTATTGGTCTTGAAAGAAGCCGCCGTCAAAAGGATGCGGGCATAAGAACGCATATGATTGTTGCGCTCGGCTCGGCTCTTGCAATAATTGTATCAAAATACGGATTTTTTGATATTTTGCAGTTTGAGGGGCTTCGTGCCGATGCTTCAAGAATTGCCTCAAATGTTATAACGGGCGTCGGCTTTCTAGGCGCGGGCGTTATTTTCGTTAAAGATGTTTCAATTAAAGGTCTGACCACCGCCGCAGGAATCTGGTCAACCGCCAGCGTTGGTCTTGCAATCGGCGCGGGAATGTACACCATCGGAATCGGGGCAACGCTGATTATGATTTCATTTCAGCTTTTCTTCCACAAATTCTTTACAAGACTTGAAAACACAGCCAATGAGTTTACCGTTGTTGTAAATGACAGCCCCGATGCGGTCAAGAATTTCAGGAATGTTTTGGAAAGCCACAATGTGTTTGTTGAAAACTGTAAGATGACTCGAAATCCCGATTTAACCATAACTCTCGACATAACTATTAAAAAATCCCGCACAACCTCAATGGATGAAATTCTGCTGATTGCCGAGCAAAACGAAAACATTGTTTCAATCGAGATTTAATCAATAATATAAAACAAGCCGCCTGTTTTGCAGGCGGCTTAATTTTATAAATAACATTATTAATCTTTCTTTGCTTTTTTTGTTTTTGGTTCTTTCGGTTCTTTTTCGGATTTTGCCGATCTTCCGATTAAAACAAGAATCAGGCACCAGAATGCCGCAAGAAGAACGAAAAGAACGCACACGAGAATTGCGTTTTGCATTGCAAAGCTGAGCAGTCCGCCCAAAGCGGGAACATAGGAGCTGACAATGCCGTAGCAGGACGAAACCATTACAGTATTGCTGTATCCCACACCGTTGACCATAGCGGTTGTTGCAAGCTCGGCATCGGTGTCGGAAACGGAGTTAACATAGCTGACGGACTGAATGTCGCAGCCGACTCCGTTGGGTCTCGGAACTGCGATAAGAGCGCCGGAGGTGTATTCGCCGATTTCGGCTTTCTTGGAGATTATAAGGTCACCCTCTGAAACGCCGAGAGTTTCAATGTCCTGCCCCATTGTATTAAAGCAAATTCCGCCGATATCAGAGCCGTTATTGTCAAGGAAAACTGAAACAAAGCAACCTAAAACAAATACAATAACGGTGGAAACAAGCAAAACTATTGATATAATTTTGCCGGCAAGTGCGCCCTTGCCAAGCTTGGCTTTTTCTTGCGTTTCAATACGGACCTCGCCGTAATTTCCCTTTGAAAAGTCCAAATCTTCCTCGTCATCTGCTCCGATACCCTCGGGGGTGTAAGAAGAAACGCTTTGACCGATGGGAACAAGCGGACGAGCTTTTTTTGCAGGCTCGCTCGGCTTAGGAGCGTAGGTGGCGGTTTCGGCAGGAGCATAGGACTTTGAAAAATAAAGCGGCTGTTCGGGTTCCGCCTGCTTTTCGGCGGGCTTTTCTTTGCTGATTTCGGGAATCAGACTTTTATGTTCTGCCGCTGAGCCAACGGGTTTGGATCTTGTTTGAGAAACAAATTCAAGATCAAGCTCGTCAATGCTTTTAAGCTTAAACTGTTCCATAAAGTTAAATCTGCCTTTCGTTTATGTTTACTTTGAAATTTTAGCGCGCAGAGCGGCGTTTTCTTTTGAAATTTCTTCGCTGAGTTTTGCTATTTTTTCAACGCTCTCAATAACCGACGGGTCGGCCGATACGGCGGCGGGGGAAGCGCCCGAAGCTTTAAGCGCCTTGTTTTCATCGGAAAGAGCGCGGCAGATTCTCTTGAGCTTTTCATTGTTTGCTTCCGTGGCTTTTGCATACTCAAAAACCTTTTTATATTCCGTTTTAAGGACGGTTATGTATTGCTCGACCTGCTCGCAGTTATAGCCGTCAGAAGTTCTTTGAAATAAATCCTTATTTTCCATTTTGATGTCCTCCGAGAAATAGTTTAATATTTACTATTCAAATATATCACATATCCACAAAAATTACAACAAAAAAATAAAAAATATCTCCTTTTTATATCGGTCTGTACGCAGAATTAATTCGTGAACTTTTTTTGAAAATCTATTGACAAATGAGCGAAAAAGGATTATTATAACTGTGATAGCTGTGCTATTACAGTTGAGCGAAAGAAAGGAGCGGAAGTTTGATTATCGTTGATAAAAAAAGCAGAGTGCCTGTTTATGAGCAGATAAAAAATCAAATCATAACCTTTATAAGGCTCGGCGTATATCCCGCACACTCAAAGCTGCCTTCAATCAGAGCAATTTCAGCCGAAACGGCAACAAATGTCAACACGGTCAAAAAAGCTTTTTCGGAGCTTGAGCTGAGCGGAGTTATCTATACCGTTCCCGGTACGGGCAGCTTTGTCAGCGAAAACGCTTTAACGAGCAGCAATCTTGCGTCAAAGGCGATGCGTCAGCTTGCTGACGATATCAAAACCGCAAAATCCATCGGAGTAAGTGCCGATGAGATAAACGAGTTGGTTAATTCCATTTATAAGGAGGAAGAGTCGGTATGATTGAAGTAAATAATGTTACCAAAAAATTCGGCAAATTTGCGGCGATTGAGAACTTATCTTTTAAAGTAGATAAAGGCTCCATTTACGGTCTTGTCGGATATAACGGTGCAGGCAAAACAACACTGCTCAAAACAATTTGCGGTGTTTATAAAGCGGACGACGGAAAGGTTCTGATTGACGGCGTTGATTCCTTTGATTCAGCCGAAGCAAAGAGCAGGCTGTTTTTCGCGCCGGACGATTTGTATTTTGAGCCGTACTCAACAATTGAAAAAATGGGTAAGTTTTATGCCGGATATTATCCTAATTTCAGCTTTACAACTCTTGAAAAGCTTTGCAAGGTTTTCGGGCTTGATAAAAGCGGAAAAATAAACTCATTTTCAAAGGGAATGCAGAGGCAGGCGGAGCTTATTCTCGCTATTTCCTCACGCCCCGAAATCATTCTTTTTGATGAAAGCTTTGACGGGCTTGACCCGCAGAAGCGCAGTCTTGTCAACAATATGATAATCGAATATGTTGCCGAAACTGATTGCAGCGTTATTATCTCTTCGCATAATCTGCACGAGCTGACTGATATCTGTGACCACATAGGGCTGATTAACGGCAAAAAGATAGTTCTTGACTGCTCGGTTGACGATATAAGCGCCAGCAGATGTAAATTCAGGCTTATTTTCAATGAAGATAAGACAAAAGAAGATTTTAAGGATATTAATTATAAAAAGTTCAGCAAGGACGGCAAGATAATCACGCTCTCGATGGCGGGTGATCCCGATGAAAACGAGGCGATTCTCAAAGAGCTGAATCCTTTGCTGATTGAAAAATTCCCGCAGACGCTTGAAGAAATATTCCTTGATGAAATGGAGGGAACAGACTATGACTTCAAAGAAATCTTCGGTTAATCCGTTCAGATTTACATTTTTAAGAAACTGCTCAAAAAACTGGCTTATTCCGCTTGCGGTTATGTTTATTTCAGCCTATGAATTTCTTTTCTGCGGCGGAATGAATGCCGTTCTCTCATACCTTGATGCCAAAAAGAATCCGATGGATTTGGCGAATTTTTTGGATTACAGAAAATTTATGTTTGCCGCAGAAGATTCCGGAGATATGGGAACTCTGCTTGATATCGTTATTGTGGTTCTCTGTGCAGCCTATGCCGTTTCCGTGTTTAAATATCTTATGACAAAAAAATCTGTCAATGTATATTTCAGCATGGGAATATCGAGAAACTCGCTTTTTGCTTCAAAATATCTTTCGGGCGCATTTATGCTGACGGCGGCCGTGGTTATACCGACCGCGGTTGACCTTGTTCTCAATATTGCTGTTTTCGGAAGCAGCAAAGAGCTTTGGATTTCCGCCGCTTATCTGACGGTTTCGTTCCTTCTGATGATTCTCTATTCTTATTCGATTACGGCGATGGTCTGCTGCTGCGTGGGAACTGCGATTGAAGCGGGGATTTTCGGCGTTATTCTCACATTCCTGCCGAGCATAACGGAATCGTTTTTGACCTTCCTTTTCAAAAGCTTGATTTACGGCTCGCCTTATTCAAACGGTTATTTTTATGCAGAGTTCATCAACAGCAATGCCGAATATGAAACAAAGGAATTGTTTGCGGCAGTTAAAGACAATCTCTTGTTTTTCAGTTCCGGCAAGCTTAATGACTATGCCGTTCTTTCAAGAATGAACTCAGCAGATAAATACGCGTTTGAAAATCCGTCGGTTTTGCCGATAGCGGTTATTATTGCAATAATTGTCTGCTTTACCGTTCTTGCGTCCGTATTCCATAAACGCCGCAAGACCGAGATTGCCGGCTTTATCGGTGCCAATGCTGTTTTAACGGGAATCTGCTCGTTCACGGTTTCAATGATGGTTATTGATTTTGTGGGCAGCAATATGATTTCCGTCAGTAACAACAAGCTTGCTTCATTCCTGCTCGGCGCAGCGATAATATTTGTAATCTATGCGATTGCGGAGTTCGTTTCGCTCAGAAGCTTTAAGCTTTTCGTTAAGAATCTTTGGAAATATCCTATTCAGCTTGCAGTTTTCACGGCCGCGGTTATTATTTTTGCAAGCGGACTTTTCGGGTATTCCTCAAAGATTCCTCAGGTATCGGAGATAAAAAGCGTTGCCGTTACAACCGGCACGGGCGACAGGCTCACCTTGACCGGAGCACACGGGGTGAATACCGGATACTATGAATTTTTCAGCATGGAGAATGGTGTAACTGCGGATATAGCTCTTAAAACAGCAAGCTACGGAACTCCGATGCTTGTAACCGATGAAGATATCGAGCTTGTGACCGAGATCCATAAAATGTATATTGATATTGAGCATATAAGCACAGATTTCGATGCTATGAGGCGCGAATTCGGCAAAAGGACGGTTTCGTGTCCGGTAAGAATTGTTTATTATCTGAAAGACGGTTCTGAATTTGAGAGAATGTATAACTATGCAACCGATGAAATCCTTGCAAAGCTTTCGGAGCTCACCGCAACGGAAGACTATAAAAAATGTGTCGCCGATTCTTTGAAACAGTTTTTCAGCAATGAAAACGGTATTGTATCGTTTGCCTCGCCGAATTTTACGGCAGTCAGCAGCGTTGCGGAGATGAACGATTCTTATACACGGATTGAACTTGTTGAAGCTATAAAGAAAGATATTAATGAAAACAGGCTTCCGCTTAATTTCAACACTTCTTCACCGATATTGGGATATATCTGCCTTGTTCCCGTCGAATCGGTTGATGCTTCTTGCGCGGAAGAGTCAAAAAATCTTAATTCTCAGCTTAAATTTGTTTCTCAGAGTGATATGACAGTTACCGTTCCTGTTTATGAAAGTATGTCCGAAACGGTTAAGCTTATTGAAGAAAAGGGCTGCTTAGGATATTTTAATAATGCCAAAGAGCCGGTTAAGGTTGAAATATGGACTTTTGGTGATGAAAAGCCCGAATCATATTATTTGTCATATAAAACTACAATGCTTAACGGTTTCTGGTATGACGGCAAAACAAATGTTAACGATTACTCGATTTCGGCAAAACCAAAGCCATTGGGCAAGACCTCGGTTGAAATAACCGATGCCGCTCTGGCAAAAAAATATGCCGAGAGCATCAGAATGGTCACCCTTGATTGCTTCAACGGCAAGTATGTCAAGCTTACTTTTGATGACGGCTCATGCACTTACGGCTACGCTCCCGAGAATATAGTAAATAATTAATAATCGCGTAAAATGCGGCTCAGTAACTCCAAAACGGTGTGCTGAGCCGTATTTTTTGGACAAATTGTTTCTATTGTATGCACTTTTATGCCTTTTTTGTTCACATATGCTATTGATTTTAGCACTGTCTGCTGTTATAATATCTCAGGGTTATTAAAAATTAATGATTGGATGTGATTTTACCATGCCGTTTTCAGATTTAGGCGTTTTGCTTGGCGATGTATCTCTTTTGGAAATAGAGCATTACACAAAGAATCCCATGAAGGCTCAGGAAATGACTCTTAAAAAGATACTCAGCAGAAACAAGAACTGTGAGCTCGGAAAGAAATATAATTTCAAGGATATCCATTCCATAGCTGAGTTTCAGGAAAAAGTGCCTATCACAACATATGCCGATTACGAGCCTTATGTTGACAGAATGATTCAGAACAAAGAAAAGAATCTTATGTTTACCGGTCCGAATATAAGATATTGTTCGTCTTCGGGCAGCGTCGGCAAGCCGAAAATTCTGCCAAAGTCAATTAAAGACCTTTGGAATATGCAGTGCATCGGATTTTCATGCTCGGTCGCTACTGCGGCTCATTATCTTAAAAAGGTTAAGGGCGTCAGAATGCCCGCTCAGATGGGTCCGTTGGTTATGGTTCTTTCCGGTCACGAGCTTGATGACGGCAAGCAGTGCAACGGCGCGGCTCAGATTCCCGTTTCATATCTTAAATATCTTATTCCCACTTTCTGCACATCTCCCGCGTCACTCCTTTTCCCCGAGCACGAGGAGCTTCTTGATACCTCATATCTCCAGCTTCGTTTTGCTCTTGAAAACAGAAATGTAAGCTATCTCGGCTCCATTGTTGTTACTTTGCTTACAACAATGTTTGATTACCTTGAAGAAAATTGGGAAATGCTCTGCGACGATATCGAAAAGGGTATTATCAACCCCAATATTAAAATTACACCCGAGCTTTATGCAAAGTATTCCAAGAAGTTTAAGCCCAATCCCAGGCGCGCAGCAGAGCTTCGCAGAGAGTTTGAAAAGGGCTTTGACACTCCCATTGCTCCGCGCATTTGGCCCAAGCTCACATGGGCTTACGGAATGGTAGGCGCAAACCTCAAAGTTTATGTTGAAAAGCTCCGCAGATCCATCGGCTATGATGTTCCTCTCCACAATATGGGCTATGCCGCCGCCGAGGGCTTCTTTGCCATGCCTACCGAGCTTGATGTTAATGACGGCGTTTTGCTTCCTCACTGCATTTTCTTTGAATTTCTTCCCGTTGATGATGATGCGGAGGACGGCGATGAGAATGTAAAGCCTCTGCTTATCTCAGACCTTGAAATCGGCAAGAAATATGAGATTATCGTCACCAATTTCTCGGGACTTTACAGATACAGAATTGAAGATGTTGTTTGCGTTACAAAGATGTATAACAACACTCCGAGAGTTGAGCTGCTTTACAGAAGAAATCTCAGCCTTAATGTTGCAAATGAAAAAACAACAACTCAGATGGTTGATTTCGTAGCAAGTGAAACAGCTAAGAAGATGGGCAATGAGTTTGTCGGTCACAGCTTCTATGCCGACTATTCAACCAAGCCGCCGCGTTACTGTATGCTTGCCGAGCCCAAGACTCCCGTTTCCGAGGAGGACAGGCAGAAATACATTGATGTTCTTGATGAAGAGCTTAAGAATGTCAATGAAAAGTATTTTAAATACAGACGCTGGGGTATGCTTAACAGACCTGAAGTTCTGTTCCTCAAAGAAAAAACATATTGGGATTACAGAGAATCCCTGCGTAACAAGGGCGTTATTCTCAATCAGATTAAGCCCGTAACCGTTCTTAATTCTCCCGAGAGATGCGATTTCTTCTTCTCTCATGTTGCAACCGAAACAGAGCTTCCCTATAAGCCAACAGCAAACAAATAATCATTCATTTGGGGGACGATACAATGTTTAAAAGGCTGATATCAATGCTTCTTTGCACAGCCGTTCTGATGACCTGCGTGCTGTGCGCTGCTCCTGTTTCTTTTGCCGCGGAAGATGCGGCGGATATCCCCGTTGTTCATGTTCTCGGAACAGGCTCAACGATTTACCGATATAATGATGCAGGGGAGAAGGAAATACTTTATCCCGTTCAGATACCCGAAAACTATATCAATGAAAAGGCTAAGGTATTTCTTCCTGTTTTTGCAAAAGCATTTTTTACTCAGCAGTGGGATGAATTCTGCGATGTGCTTTACGAATGTGTTTCACCGCTTTTCAGCAAAATGGGTCTTGATAAAAACGGTGAGGCGAGCGACGGAAGCACGGTTGACTGGTCATGGTCGCGCGAAGAATTAAAAGATAAGCAGAAAAACGGCAAATATAAGATAAACGATTATGAGTTTAATTATGATTGGCGTTTGGATCCGCTTGCAACGGCCGATAAGCTTCATCAATACATTGAAGATGTTCTCTATGTAACCGGAGCCGAAAAGGTTGCACTTTACGGTCGCTGCCTCGGCTCCAACATAGTTGCCGCATATATGCAGAAGTATGACGGCGAATATGTCAGCGATGTTATTCATTATTGCAGTGCGGTTTACGGCGCAACTCAGTGCAGCAAGGCTTTTACGGGTGAATTATATCTTCACTCTGACGGTATTAATCGATATATCTACGATATAAACCTTGATGTTGACGATTGCGTTATGGATTTTCTGCGCGCATTTGTTACTCTGCTTAATAAGACTTACGGGCTTGACCTTGCCTGCTGGGCGGTCAACAATGTTTTTAAAGATATTTATCTTGACATTATGCCCAGAGTTCTCATTGAAAGCTACGGAACATTCCCGGCTTATTGGAGCATGGTCAGCATTGACGATTATTCACGAGCAATGGAAACCGTTTTTTACGGCTCCGATACTTCCGAATATTCAAAGCTTATTGAAAAAGTAGAGAATTACCACAACAATGTTCAGCTTAAATTTGCCGAAAACACAAAGGCTCAGGCGGCAAGAGGGATAGAGTTTTCCAATATCGTTAAATACGGCTTGCAATCGCTTCCCGTAACCGAGAATTCCGATGAAGCGTCTGATTCTCTTGTTACAGTCAGAGAGTCCTCTTTCGGAGCCACAGCCGCTTTGGTCGGCAAAACTCTGAGCAGTGAATATATTGAAAAAGCTCGGGCAAACGGAACAGAAAAATACATTTCTCCCGATAAGCAGATTGACGCATCAACCTGTTTATCGCCCGATACAACATGGTTTATTAAAAATCTTAACCATGTTTCTTTCCCGAAATGCGTTAACGGTTTGGTTAGTGAAATAGTCAATAATAAAGGCTTTACCGTTAACAGCAGCGCGGAATATCCGCAATACCTTGTTTTCAACGGCGAAACGAAAACGATTTCGCCCATGACTGCCGAAAATATGAATACTACCGAAAGGTGGAATGTATCTTTCTTTAAGGCGCTTTCTAACCTTTTGAAAAGTATTTTTGAAATGATTAAGCAAAAGGCGTTGGAGCTTGGTAAATGATTAATCACCTTAGCGGCTTGGTTATTAATCATAGCCGTGTTCGGTCAGAGAAAGCAGACAGTTAAATACATAAAACTGTCTGTTGATACTGTTATTGAATTGTGTTAGAATCCTGAATAAATCTTTTATTATAGTTTTGTGGGGGTTATTTTATTGAAATCGCTTAAAAGGATAATTGCGCTTTTAATTGCAATAGTCATTGCGGCAAGTGCCTGCCTTCCTGCTGCGGCAAGCAGCGTTGATATCCAGACTTCGAGACCGCAGTATTCAAGTCTCAGCGAATATAAGTCAAAGCTTTGGGAGGAAGGTTATCCCGTATTTACAACGGCACAGTTTTTGAAAATCTGCTCCGTTGTATCAAATGCTATTCGCCTGATTACAGGTCAGGGTACAGCTCCGAGGCAGTATTTTAATGTTGAGGTTGATGAGATTGTTACCGAGTCCTGCAATTACATTTATGAAAACTGCGGGCTTGATATCGTGGCGCTTATGACTCATCTTCCCGAAACAAAGCAAGTTGCCGAGCTTACTGTTGCGGTTTTTGATATCGATACAGCAGAGTTCAGAGAGCAGATGTATAATAAGCGCGATGAATATCATAATGAAGGAAATGATTTCCTTTCAAAGATATGCTTCTTCCTCGGCGCATATCTGAGCATAATGGATAAATGCGAGATATATGCCGAGCCTACCGACGAGCCTAATGTTTATGAAGTCAGGCTACGCGTTACTTTCAGAGACGGCGGCACAGAGCTTATGCGTCCGCACATTCTGATTAATACCGAAACCGGTTGGTGCGGCTATAAGGACGGCGAAGGTCTTGTCGGTCTCGGCTTTGATTTCTCGCTTCCGGAAATGATGGTTTATGCCACAATAAATGCTTGGATGAGAGATTACGGCTTCTGCCTTATGTATGATGTTGCCGCAGGCATAATGCCTATGTGGAACTATATAACGCGCCGCTTCAAGTTCGATTATGCAGACCGTGAGTGGATGATTCAGATTTGGAAAGGCAATTATCTCATCACCAACGGCGGAGAGGTTGGCGTTTATAACAGAGATAAAGACAGCTTCGGCTCTTATTAT
>JAEDGK010000144.1 GCA_016297555.1 Clostridiaceae bacterium | reverse complement strand
CCGAAACACCCAGAGTGGAAAGCATTGCCGCGGCAATCTTCGACTCCGTCTTTTCAATCTGACGGACAGCGTCGGAGAACATCTCATCGGACATCTCAATGCAAACCGTCATTGTGTCAAGGTTATTTACTCTGTCAACGATTATCTGATAATTCGGCTCCATACCGAGAGTAAGGATAACATGCTCAACCTGCGACGGGAAAACATTAACGCCGCGGATAATCAGCATATCGTCCGACCTGCCCTTGGGCTTGAGCATCTTAACAAGAGTTCTTCCGCAGGGGCATTTTTCGTGGCTGAGCGCGGTGATATCTCTCGTTCTGTATCTGAGCAGAGGCAGAGCTTCTTTGCCGATGCAGGTGAAAACAAGCTCGCCGAATTCGCCGTCGGGCAGAGGCTCAAGAGTATCGGGGTCAACAACCTCGGGATAGAAATAATCCTCGCAGATATGCATTCCCGTCTGCTCTTTACATTCATATGAAACACCGGGACCTGCTATTTCGGAAAGTCCGTAAATATCGTAAGCTTTGATATTAAGGCTCTTTTCGATTTCCTTTCTCATATTTTCGCTCCACGGCTCAGCTCCGAAAATACCTGCTCTGAGGGGAAGCTTTGAGGAATCGATGCCCATTTCTTTCATTGTTTCGCCAATGAAAAGCGCATATGAGGGAGTACAGCAAAGAATATTTGAGCCGAAATCCTCCATTATCTGAACCTGACGCTTTGTGTTGCCCGATGAAACGGGAACAGCCGTTGCTCCGACCTTCTCCGCGCCGTAATGCAGACCGAGACCGCCCGTGAACAGACCGTAGCCGTAAGAAATATGGACATAATCGCTCGTTGTGCAGCCCGCCGCAACAAGCGCTCTTGCCGCGCCGTCCGACCAGCGGTCAATATCGCCCCGAGTGTAGCCGACAACAGTCTGCTTGCCCGTTGTGCCCGATGAAGCGTGAATTCTGACAAGCTCCTCCTTGGGAACGGCAAACAGCCCGAAAGGATAATTGTCTCTTAAATCCTGCTTGACGGTGAAAGGAATCTTTGTGATATCGGCAATAGATTTTATATCCTCGGGTTTAAGACCGATTTCGTCAAACTTCTTTTTGTAAAACGGTACATTTTCATAGCATCTTTTTACGGTTGCAACAAGACGCTCGCTTTGGATTTTTTTCAGCTCCTCGCGGGAAGCGGTTTCAATTTCCGGCTGATAATACTTTTCCATCGGTGAACACATCCTTTTTAAATGTTGTAGCCCATTTCAAATGCTTTGAGATTAAGCTCGAGGAACTTGGGCGGAACGCTCTCTTTGAGCGCTTTAATCCATTTTTCTTTCTCAACAATCTGCATATTCTTAGCCATTGCGCCGATAAGCACAACATTGACAGCCTTTGAATTGCCTGCTTCAACGGCAAGCGGCAGAGCGTCAATTTCTTCAACATCCGCTCCTGCTTTTCTCAAAGCGTCAATAACACCCTCGGGATATTCCGCAACCCCCATAACAACCGGCATCGGGTCAATCTGCTGAGTGTTGACAATAATTTTACCGTCAGGCTTTAAATATTCAAGCCATCTTGCGGCTTCAAGCTGCTCAAAGGCAAGGATGATATCCGCCTCGCCTTTTTCGATTATCGGAGAAGCAACCTTTTCGCCGAATCTGACATATGTAACAACCGAGCCGCCGCGCTGGCTCATACCGTGAACCTCTGAAACCTTTACATCGTAGCCGCAGTCAAGCAGGGCAGAGCCGAGAATTCGGCTTGCAAGCAGCGTTCCCTGACCGCCGACGCCGACTATCATAATTGATTTATTCATATTTACCCTCCCCTGTTATTCAATCGCGCCGAATTTGCAAAGCTGACTGCAAACATTGCAGCCGAGGCACTGCGTAAAGTCGATATGCGCCTTGCCGTCTTTCATGCTGATTGCGGGGCAGCCTATCTTCATGCACATTTTGCAGGATTTGCATTTTTCCGCATTGACTTTGAGCGGCGGATTATGCTTAACGGTTTTAAGCAGAGCGCAGGGTCTTCTTGAAATAACAACGGCGGGACCGTCTGCTTCAAGTGCCTGTTTTATTCCGTTTTTGGTCTGTTCAAGATTGTAGGGGTCAACAACGCATACATTGTCAATTCCGACTGCGTTGGCAAGCTTTTCAAGGCTGACGGCGCTTGCAGGCTCGCCCTTTATGTTAAGACCCGTTGTGGGGTTTTGCTGATGACCCGTCATACCCGTTATGGAGTTATCAAGAATGATAACAACGGAATCGGTAGCGTTATAAGCAATGTCAATAAGACCCGTTATGCCCGAGTGAATAAAGGTTGAGTCGCCGATAACCGCAACGCTCTTTTTGGCGTTTTCGGGATTGGCGGCGTTTCTGCCGTGAAGCCCCGAAACGGAAGCGCCCATGCACAAAACGGTATCCATCATACCGAGCGGCGGAACAACGCCGAGGGTATAGCATCCGATATCGCCGCTGACGGTTACATTAAGCTGCTTCAAGGCATAGAAAAGTCCTCTGTGGGGGCAGCCCGCACAGAGCACGGGCGGTCTTGCCACAATGTCGGTGTCCGCTTTAAGGCATTTATTCTCTTTGCCGAGAATGACCTTTGCAATCATACTCTGGGAGTATTCGCCCTGGAGAGTAAAGGCTGATTTTCCAATAACATCAACGCCGATTTTGCGGCAATGAGTTTCAATATAATCGTCAAGCTCTTCAAGAACATAAACCGTTTCACACTCTGCGGCAAAATCCTTGATAAGCTGAACGGGCAGAGGATAAACGCAGCCGAGCTTCAGATATGAGGCGTTTTCTCCGAGAGCCTCTTTTGCATATTCATAGCAAATGCCCGAGGTGATAACTCCGACTTTTTTGCTGTTATACTCAATCTTATTGAGCCCGTTTTCAACGGCTTCCTTTTCGCAATAAGCCGTCTGGTCGAGAACCCGCTGCTCAACGGCGACATGCTTTACCTTTGCATTGGCGGGAATCATAACATATTTCTGCGGGTTTTTTGTGTATTCTTTAAGTCCGTTGTCAACTCTCTCGGAAATCGGAGCGACGCTTCTTGAATGGGCAACCCTTGTTGTGAGCCTGATAATAACAGGAGTATCAAATTTTTCAGAAAGCTCAAAAGCTCTCTTGGTGAAATCAAGACATTCAGCCGAATCCGACGGCTCGAGCATCATTGTTTTTGAGCCGAGCGCATAGTGCCTTGAATCCTG
>JAEDGK010000143.1 GCA_016297555.1 Clostridiaceae bacterium | reverse complement strand
AGGCGAGATTATCCTCGCAGTCAAAAGCTGATTACCCGCACACAAAAACACAGGAAAGGAGGAAAAGAGATGCTTTTTTCACTTACCGCTCTCGGCCTTGCAGCAAAAACTGCTACCGTGGTAACGGTTGCAAAAGTGCTTATCCCGATAGGCTCGGCGCTCGTCGCCGCTCAGCCCGTTGCGGATGCATTCAAAGAGCAGAGGGCAAATAAAAGCGAAAAGAAAGGAGAATGTCATTGATAATGACAGGCGCAACCCGAACATCAGGTAACATCTTCTGCCCCAAATGCGGAGCGGCAATCCCTCTTGACTTGCCGCGCTGCAGCGAATGCGGCTCGAGCGTTACCCTGATAAGAATCAACCGAAAGCCAAAAAGGAAACAGACCGAAATGAAATAGTTTCGGTCTGTTTTTTGCTCATTAGAAAATATTGGATATTTTTGATATGTCGGGTCGTTTTTCGGGTGATTCGTCACACATTGCGGCAATCAGACTGAATTGCTCGCTGTTTATGTTTTCGGGCTTCTCGCTCGGAATATTATACGAATTTGTTAAAATCTTTAATATTGTTTTGCCGAGAGCAAAGATATCAACCTTTGCCCAATCAACATCTTCGCTGTCAATCAGCTCGTCATCAAGCAGCTCGGGTGCAAAAAGCAGCTCGGGATTTTCGGCGTTTTCCACCTTTTCGCCAACGGCATAAAGAACGGTAAACGCCGCGTCGCTGTCCGTATCCTTAACGCAGTCAAAATTTACAAGGAAAGGCTTGATGCCGTTCTTAATTCTGCACACAAGAAACGATGACGGCGAAAGACTTCTGTGATAAAATGGCGGCTCGGCATTATGCATTGAAGCAACGCCTCTGACAATTCCTTTGATTAATCTCATTTTATCGTCATTCGATATTGAATCAATAAAATTATCGGTCAGGCTTTGAGGAAATGAGGGCAACGGATAAATCCAAAACCTGAAATCCTCTCCGTTTTTATTTGAAATAAAGCTCGATTGAGGAATTACATTCTGCGGAAAATCGAAATTATCCGTCCAGAGCTTTTTGATTGTTTCGATATCTCTTTGCTGGGTTTCCTTAATCGATTTATCGGCAGAGGAGAAAATATAAAACTCGGGATTGCTTTCTCCCTGACGCACATATAAATGCTTTCCTTCGGGCAGATATACTCCATGTTCCCTGCAAAGAGCTTTCGGAATAGGATAATAATCGCCGATAGGCAGTTTTCCGCCGTCATATTTTACCGTGTTGCCGTAGTAAGCACTCAGCAAATTATAAAGCATTTTCATATATTTTCTGCATGTTCCGTCATCAGGCGTTAAATCCTGTGATTTTTCGCCTGAATGTGAATTCTTGCTTGCAAAAAGCAAAATGCCGAGAATATACTCCTTCAATCGGCTTGTAAGCACTTCTTGACTGATTGTTTCAGGAAGATTAAAGTGTTTAACTATTATTTCCTTAAACAAATCTTGATTTTCCGAAGCCATACACAAATCAACCAGAAGATCGCCGTATGCTTTTTCACCTTTGATAATTTCGCTTGTAATCCTCTCTCTTGTTGTTTGAGGATTGTATTTCATTCCGGATTCAATAATTCTGCGCTTTGATTCTTCATGAAGGACAAATTCTTCAAGCACCTTTCTGATTTTATGCGCGAAGCCCTCATAATCAATTTTTAAAGTTTGTTCAAGGTCAACGCAAAGACTGTGCAGCTTTTCATCGCCCGATTTTTCATATACGAAACACATATTGCCGTAAGGAATGATGAAATTATCGTTAATCTGAATTTTTGAATACAACGCAATCACCTCTGTCAAATTTTATCACATTTGATAGATTATTGCAACAGGTGATACTGATTTCATTTCTTGATATGATTGAAATGATAACAGGCGAACTCAAAAACAAAATTGATTCATTATGGGATATCTTTGCGGCGGTAATTGCGGGTGAATTTCACGGTTCGTACGGGGCAGCTGTTTTTGTTATATAATCCATAAAAATTCAAAGTCTGAATTTGCTATTTTTTTAAATCCGTGCTATTCTTAATGCATGATTTTTTGAAAGAAGTGATGCAGATGATTTTTGAAAACGCGGAAGTCTCCGTTATCAGAAGCGGCAGAAAAACAGTTTCAATTCAGGTAAAGCCGAATGAAGTTATCATCCGTGCACCTATGAGAATGAAAGAAAAGGAAATCGAAAAGTTCGTTGAATCAAAAAGAAATTGGATTGAAAAGCATCTGAAATCGCTTTCGGAAAAGCAAAAAGCACTTGAAAATATTGAGCCTTATTCCGATGAAGAAATCCGAAGCTTTATTAAGAAAGCAAAGGAAATAATCCCGAAAAAAGTTGAATTTTATGCCGAGAAAATCGGCGTTACATATAACAGAATCACAATCCGATGTCAGCGCACCCGCTGGGGAAGCTGTTCATCAAAAGGCAATCTTAATTTCAACTGTCTGCTTGTTTTGCTGCCCGATGAAATCATTGACAGCGTGATCGTTCACGAGCTTTGCCACAGAAAGCATATGAATCACTCCGCAAAATTCTATGAAGAAGTTGAAAAAGTCTTTCCCGAATACCGAAAGTGTCACGAATGGCTTAACCGTAACGGAAGTAAATATATGAGCCGGATCCCAAGGTAAATCAATGGGACAACGCGAAAAAACCTGCTCTCGGAAATGAGAGCAGGTTTTATTTGTGTCAGGGTTCTATTGTCAGCGACGGAAGCATGCCGAACAATCCTTTAAAGAATGCGATTAATTTCACAAAGAAGCCGCTGTTGCAGGTAATCCGTCCTCCGTCTTTCACAAGGTCATTGCCTGCGCCGTCTTGCTGAACGAGTCCGGCTTCATTTACAACTTTTACCGTGTAGGTTACATCTGATTTTATGTTACCCATTTCGGCAATAACCTCGGTGTTAGTGCCTTTGTATATTGCAGTATCGGTGCAAAGAATAAGATAACATCCCTCGGGAACGCCTGTTGCGGTTGCTTTGACGGTTACATTTGTTTTGAAGTCAACTTTCTTGGGCGATGCAACATTAATAACTGCGTCTCTGCACGGGTTTCCCTGATAAAAGGTCACGGCGCTGCCGCATACATCACAATAACCGTTTCTGTCGCTGTCATTGTGTCCCTTTGCATCTCCCAAGATATAATGCGCTCTCATGACTTCCGTTCCGCAGGTCTCACAGTATGTTACCATATCATAACCGCCGGCGCTTGTGCAGTTGGCGGATGTTTCGTTCTCTTTAACGGGCTTCATAAGCGTATGACCTTTTGCGGGTTCGGTAATGTGCTCTCTG
>JAEDGK010000035.1 GCA_016297555.1 Clostridiaceae bacterium | reverse complement strand
TGCAGAAATACTGCTTAACGGGCATCTGAGGATTAGCCTTGAAGCCTTTAACCATTTCTTCAAACTTTTCTGTGTAAACCAAAGCGTCGCAGTCACAGCGGATAAGCTGATCGGCAAGGTCGTCTGCGGGAAGCTTGCAATCCATGGGAACGGTAATGTTGCCGCCGCAGAGAGTTGCATAATAAGCTACCATCCACTCATAGCAGTTTTCGCCGATAATCGCAATTTTCGTTTGATTTTTTAAGCCGTGAAGAAAGAAAAATGTGCCGATTGATGAAATTTCGCGCCAGGACTGATTATAGTTCCTTGTGCACTCATTTTTGTTTTTATCAAGGAACACAAACTGCTTTTTATCGCCGCCCATTGCGGTTCCTTTAACGACAATTTCTTTTATTGTTGAATATTCGGGTATGTTTTTATTACCCATATTCTGATGCTGCTTTTTCAACTTTATCCCCCGTTTCTATTCATTTTTCGCCAGTCAAGCAACAATCTGTCGATAATAATACCATAATTTTTCCGAATTTTCAACAAATATCTATTGCAATTTTTCAGGCAATAGTGTATGATTAACTGAATTATGTTTTCTGATGAGGAGAAATTAAAGGAATGAAAATCTTTTTTGTGTGTCTTAATGCTTGGTTCATCGCCCAGCTTATCAAGGTTATAATCAACACGGTTACATATTATTACAACAAGAAAAAAGGCATTTCCTGCGGCAGGGTTACAATAGGAACACTCTTTAAGCTCGGCGGAATGCCCAGCTCCCACACGGCAACGGTTATTGCCCTTTGCGGCTGCGTCGGGCTTCACAGCGGATTTGACACCGACCTTTTTGCCGCCTGCGGTATTTTTGCCTTTATTGTTATGTTTGACGCTTTCAAAGTCAGGCTGCCGATAAGCAGGCTGACCGACGCTTTCAACCGACTTCAGGGCAAGGTTTGCGGAGACGGAGTTGAAGATGTCAAAAAGGTTGAGGGGCACACAATTCCCGAAATCATAGGCGGGTTTATCGTAGGCGTATGCGTTTCTCTCTTTTGGGTAAAATGTGTAGGAATATTCAACTAATAAGTATCATAAATAAAACTTAATATTTTACAAAATTACACATAACCGACAAAAATTTGATGATTTTTGTCGGTTATTAGACTTTTTGTCGGTTTTGTCTGTTTACAATTTTGCCTGTCTTGGATATCATAAGGCTAAAATATCAGCCTTTACGCTGCCAAATCATTGGGGGGTTTTTATGAACTGTGCAAGCAACTCAAGAGACTATTATTCAAGAATCCACACCGTCAGAGATTTGATTGATAACAGTGCGGATTTATACGGAAGAAAGCCTTTTATTAAATATCTCATCGGTGAGGAAATAATCGAGAAAAGCTTTATTGACCTTCGCGAAAACAGCCTTGCCGTTTGCCGCTATATAAGAGATATATGCCCCCAAAAAATGCATATTGCAGTTATCGGAAAAACCACATATGAATACATAACCGCTCTGACCGGCACCCTTGTCAGCGGCAATGTTTTTGTTCCCTTTGCGCCCAACACCTCCGTTGACGAAGCCTGCGAGCTTTTTGAGGACGGCGACATTGACGCGCTCTTCTATGAAAACGCTTATGAGAACAGTGCAAAAGAAATACAAAAAAGATATCATAAGCTGAAAACTGTTGTAAATATGGGCGATGCGGATTGGTTTGACGATATTTACCGCAGATACAATTCCGACTCTGTTTACGCGCCTCTGTCAGAAATCGAGCTTAATCCCTCCGAGTGCGCGGCAATTATCTATACCTCGGGCACAACGGGAGTAAGAAAAGGCGTTATGCTCTCTTCCGAAAATCTTATTGCAAACATAACTTATCGCGAGCTGGAGCTTGCCGATGACGATGTTTATCTTTCCGTTTTGCCCATGCATCACATTTTTTGCTTCTCCTGCGATTATTTCAAGCCCTTGCTTGACGGCTTGACCGTGTGCCTCAACGGAGATATCGGCAATATCGGCAGAAGTCTCTCTGTTTTTCAACCCACAACAATGAGATTGGTTCCGATGATTTGCGAAACCTTAATCAGAAAGGTTGCCATTCTTCACAAGAAATTCCCGGAGCTTACCGACAGGCAGGCGGCTGAAAAGGTATTCGGCAAAAACATTCGCTGGATTGCAGTCGGCGGCGCTTACCTTGCGCCCGGGCTTATTGCCGAATATGAAAAGCACGGCATTATGCTGCGCCAGGGCTACGGAATGACGGAGACAAGCCCAAAAATCACAACTGCTGATTACGGCGATGAATGTAAGGATTCAAGCGGAAGAATCATGAAAAGCATATGCGATGTGAGAATACTTGACGGCGAAATTCAGGTTAAAGGCAAATCGGTTATGATGGGATATTACAAAAAGCCCGAAGAAACTGCGGCGGTTTTCACTCCCGACGGATATCTCAAAACAGGCGACCTCGGCAGATTCTGCGACGACGGAGAGCATCTTTATGTCACGGGAAGAATTAAAAATCTTATCATTCTTTCAAACGGAGAAAATGTTTCTCCCGAGGAGCTTGAAAAGAAATTTGCAGACGAAAAGGTGATTAAAGAAATTGTCGTCAGTGCCGAAAACGACAAAATCGTTGCAGAAATTTTTCCCGATAGGGAGTTTGCGGCAATGATGGGTATTGACGATATTGAAGCATATCTCAAAGAAAGAATTAAAGAAGCCAACGCAGGAGAAAAGCCCGAAAAAGAAATTGCTATGCTTCGTTTGAGAGAAACACCGTTCCCGAAAACAACAACAAACAAAATCAAGAGAGAACATGTTAAATATTAAAAGCGGAGGGAACACAATGGAAATCAAACTTAAAAACGGCCAAAAAGTTAAAGCATATCCGCTTATTCCCGCACAGTCTCTTATGCTCTATGTTTCCCGGCATCACAGCAAGAATGCACCCGTTCTTAATATCGTAACAGGCTACTATTGGCAGGGTGATTTTGATACCGAAACGATGAAAGAGGCTCTTTATGAGGCGATGGACAGATGCGATACAATGCGTCTGCGCTTCACCAAGCGCCCGTTCAACAAGGTTTATCAGTATCTTGCGGATAAACACGAAATCGAAATCATCGAAGAAGATTTATCTTCGATGTCATGGGATGACGCCCACGAATTTCTGAAACAGCGTTCACATTCAATTATTGATATGTACGAAAAGCCCGTTAATGAAATCAGAATAATTCATCTTGAAAACGGCTATAACGGCATTTATATGAAGCTTCATCACCTTGCGTTTGACGGATATTCATCAAAAGCATTTCTCGCTGACGCTCTTTCAATTTATTTCCATAAAAAATACGGCACGGCTTATCCCAAGCCGATGCGAAGCTACATTGAAATGGTTGAGAAAGAATTGAAATATCCGAAATCGGAACAGCACAAAAAAGATGTTGCATTCTGGAAAGGCACAATCAAAAACGAGCCTGAACCGATTTATACGGATTATGTTCGTCCCAGCCGTCTGATTCGGCAGAGAATCGAAAAAAAGAAGCCTGATCTGAGAAAAGCGGAAGTGCTTGACAACAACCCTGAATCAAGAACCCTCAGATTCAGCCTTGACGCCGAAACATCGGAAAAGCTTATTAAAATGTGTTCGGAAAGAAGTCTTTCCCTGCCTTGCGTTCTGATGATGGGCATGAGAAGCGCACTTTCGTCATTCAACAATGACGAAAAAGATATTTCATATAAGGTTATGGTTAACCGCCGTGCAACCCTGCTCGACAAAAAATCGGGCGGAGTAAGAATGCACTTTTTCTCAATGAGAAACATTGTTGAGCCTGAAATGACCTTTGAGGAAGCAGTCAGAGTCATTGAAAAAGCGCAGAATGATATATTTGAGCATTCAAATATGGGATCAATGGAAGCGGTTATGCTCAGACACCTTGCCATGAAATGCGGTCCCCGTTATACATATGAATGCATAACATTCTCTTATCATCCTCATTTCCCGATGCCGTATTACGGCGAAGAAATGAAAAAATCAAGCCGTGGATTCTGGTATAACAATGACGCTTCCGTTCAGCCGCTTTACCTGACGGTTATGCACAGAAGCTATGACAACGGACTTGATTTTAACTTTGAATACAGAATCGCAAACAATCCCGTGGACGAGCTTCATCATTTCTACGATAAAATGCTTGACACATTCCTTTTGGGCATTGAAAACCCCGACATCAAAGTGTCTGAAATTCTTGCAAAAATCAAGAAAGATAAGGTGAAATAAAATGAAAAAGATTATTGAAATGCTTCTCAATTATGTTGAGCCTGACGATGAGATTACCGCCGACACGCTTATCAAGAGCGATCTCGGTCTTTCCTCATTTGACCTTGTTTGCCTCGGCGACGATATTTTTAACGAATTCGGCATTAAATTTACTGCCGATGATTTCCGTGCATATAACACGGTCGGCAAGCTTTCAAGCTACATTGAAGCACACGCCGTATGATTATCGTTAATTCAACTAATATAGCCGAGCTTTCGGACGAACAGCTCGGTGTTTGGTTCAATGAAATGAGCGATGAGCGCAAGACTGAAACCGAGCGAATCGCCGTAAAAGAAAAACGAGCCGCTAAAATTGCGGCGGATCACCTGTGCCGTGAGTGTATAGGCAATTTCTGCAAAGCCGACCCCAAAAGCATCGTGTTTTTTAAGGGTGAGCACGGCAAGCCGTATGCGGAGAATCTGCCTGTATTTTTCAGCGTAAGCCACAGCGGAGATTTTGCGGTATGCGCCGTGTCGGAGCGTGAAATCGGCATTGATATTGAAAAAATCCGCCCAATTAAGCTTAAAACGGCTGAGCGCTTTGCCGCGCCCTCTGAGCTTGAATACATCACGGAAGAAAGGCGTTTATTTGAAATATGGACTCTGAAAGAAGCATATTTCAAATGCATCGGCACAGGGCTGGGAGCAGACATCAAGAGCGTTTCTTTTGAAATCTGCGGCAATAAAATCAAATGCTCGCAGGCGGGCTTCTCCTGCTCGTTTTATGAAGCGCCCGAGGGATATATCTGCTCGGTATGTGAAAAAGATGCGTAGCCGCTTATGCAAAATCAACATTAATCTCCGCCTTGTCGGCGGGGATTTCTTATGTTTTAGGCATTGTCGCAAGTTTTAAAAAGCGATATAATATGACTCGGATTACAATCGGTTTATTCGAGGTTTTTATGGCTTATATTACAAAATTTTTCAAAGGCGGCGACGCCGTTTTTATCGTATCACAGTGCATAGGCGTTATTGCCGCCGCCCTGCTCCTGCTCTCGTTTCAGCAGCGCACACACCGAAGAATAGTGGTTATGCAAGCCTTTTCGGGTTTTCTTTTCGCCGTTCAGTATTTTATGCTCGGCGCGTTTGAGGGAATGACGGGCAACATTGTCGGCATGGCGAGAGCTGTTGCTTATTCTTTCAGAGGGAAATCAAAATTTGCCGACAGTAGGGCTTGCCCCGTTGTGTTTGCCTGCCTTGCGGCAATCGGCGGCGCAATAACTTATTCAAGCCCCGTTTCCCTGCTGCCGACGCTCGCCATGGCGATTTCGTCTTTCGTTATGTGGAGCCCGAAAACGCAGAAGCTCCGAGCTCTCACTCTCCCCACCTCGCTGATGTGGCTTATCTATAACATAATCTGCCGCTCATATTCGGGAACGGCAACCGAAATCTGCTGTGAGATTTCAATAATAATCGGTCTGATAAGATTCAGAAGCAAAAGACCTAATAAGCAAAAGGTTGTGGAGGCAAAAGAAAATGGTTAAGGATTTAACAATAGGAAAGCCGTCGGCTGTTCTGTGCAGCTACACCATTCCCATGTTCCTGAGCGTTATTTTTCAGCAGCTTTACAATATTGCGGACTCGGTTATTGCAGGGCGTTTTGCGGGCGAGGACGCACTCGCCGCCGTTGGCGCATCGTATCCCATAACCATGATTTTCAACGCCGTTGCAATCGGGTGCAATATCGGCTGCACGGTTGTTATTGCCCGAATTTTCGGCTCACACGACTATCTGCATATGAGAACCGCAATTTCAACCACGATTATTTCTTCCGTTGCCGTTTCGGGCACGCTGACCGCCGTCGGCCTTGCGATATGTCGACCTGTGTTACAGCTCTTGAATACTCCCGCAAACATCTTTGATGACGGCGCGCTTTATCTCAACATTTACATAGGCGGATTTGTATTTCTGTTTCTTTATAACATAGCCACCGCAATTTTTGTTTCCGTCGGCGATTCAAGAACCCCGCTGTTCTTTTTGATTTTTTCATCACTGAGCAACATTGGGCTTGATTACCTCTTTGTCAGATTTTTAAAGCTCGGCGTAGCGGGCGTTGCGTGGGCAACCTTTATTGCTCAGGGCGTTGCCTGCGTGCTTGCCCTGATAACGGTATCGGCAAGAATAAAAACGATAAAGGTTACGGAAAAATATTCAAAGTTTTCCTTTAAAACGCTCGGTGAAATATGCATAGTTGCCATTCCGAGCATCTTGCAGCAAAGCTTTGTTTCGATAGGAAATCTGTTTATTCAAAGGCTTATCAACGGTTTCGGCTCATCGGTTGTTGCGGGATATTCTGCGGCAATCAAGCTTAACACCTTCTGCATAACGAGCATAACAACGCTCGGAAACGGAGTTTCGGGTTATACGGCTCAGAATGTCGGAGCAAAGAAGTTTTCGAGAATTGACTCAGGCTTCGCGGCGGCAATAATAATGTCGCTTTGTATAACTGTTCCGTTTTCCGCCGCCTACTTTTTCGGCTGCGAACCGCTTATCACGCTCTTTATGAAAAGCGGAAACGCCGCCGCGCTTGAAGTCGGCAAAGCTTTTCTGAGAATTAACTCTCCGTTTTACTGCGTTATTGCGGTAAAAATACTTGTTGACGGCGTTCTGCGCGGCACGGGCTGGATGAAAACCTTTATGGTTGCCACCTTTACCGACCTTGTGCTGAGAGTTGTTTTTGCATATCTTCTCTCTCCCGCTTACGGAACAAACGGAATCTGGGCGTCTTGGCCGATAGGCTGGCTGACTGCCACGGTAATGTCGGCAATATTCTATGTATTCAACTATGCGTCGAGAAAAAAAGCCACCGCATAAGGCGGCGGATAAAAAGGGCTGCGCCAAATCCGTGTAATGCGGATAAGACGCAGCCTGTTTTTATTCTGTTACAGCCGCTCCGTGCTCAACGGGAACGGTCACAAAAACATCTTTGCATATTTTCTTCAATTCTTCGGCGCAGCTTTCGGCGTTTTCACGGCTTTCAAAAAGCCCGAAAACCGTCGGTCCGCTGCCGCTCATCTGGCAAAGCGAACAGCCGTGCTTTCTCATAATTCGTTTGAATTCAACGCGGTCAATCACCTCAACAACCTGCTCAAAAACATTGCCCGCATATTTGCACATTGCCTCAAAATCGCCTTTTTCGCAGGCGTCAAGCATTCGCATACTGTCGGGACGGTAAAGATATGTTTTATCCGCCGCCTCATACGCCCCCGCGGTTGAAACCCCCGCTTCGGGCTTTGCAAGCACAATATAACACGCTTTAAGCGGCTTTAACCTTGAAAGGACTCCGCCTGTATTCTGAGAAAGGCAGGTGCCGCCCTCAATGCAGAAAGGCACATCGCTGCCGACCGTAAGCCCGATTTCACAAAGCTCCGACCGGCTCAAATCGGTTTTATAAAGCGCATTAAGCCCCGCAATCACCGCCGCCGCGTCTGCGCTTCCGCCCGCAAGCCCTGCCGCAAAGGGAATTCTTTTTTCGATATCTATTTTTATTTCAGGCTCAATTCCCGTGTGCTCATAAAATGCCGCCGCCGCTTTATAAGCAATGTTGCTTTTATCTGAGGGCAGGCGCGGCTCGGAGCAGGAAAGAAAAATTCCTTTCTTTTCACTCTTTTCAAGCGTTATTTTATCCGAAAGGGCAACGGACTGCATTATCATAAACAGGCTGTGATATCCGTTATCGAGCCTGCCGACGATATCAAGAAACAGATTGATTTTGGCGGGTGCGTCAACAGTCAGCTTCATTTTGCTCTCCTCCCCGATTATTCAATCGGAATCATTGTGGGCATTCTTCTCTGATAAACGGCAACGCTGTCAAAGCCGCATTTAAGCGCAAGCTCATAACCCTGCTCAATGCCCGCTCCGAGATGCTCGGCATAATGAGCGTCCGAGCCGATTGTTATAAGCTTGCCGCCGAGCTCCTTATATCTTCTGACAATGCTTTCATCAGGCGAGGTTACTCCTATGGGCTGCCTTAAACCCGCCGTGTTGATTTCAAGCGATTTTCCGTTCCTTATGAGCGTTTGCAGAATCTCATCAATAATTTCGGAAAACGCCGACATATCAACGCTCTTTCCGTAATTGCCGACAATATAGCGCAGAGGATAAGTCAGATGAGCGAGAGTGTCGAATTTATCCCATTGGGCAAGCTTCAGCTCCCACTCGAAGTATTGGCGGAGCAAATCCATATAATCTATGCTCTCATCGTTGAAATCCATATAATAAAAATCCTGAACCTGCGGCAGATTATGTATCGCTCCGATAACAAAATCGTAATTCATTGTGTCAAGCAGTTTTTCGGCAACGGGCTTATCATAAACCGCCTGCCCAAGCTCCGCGCCCACGCACACAATCAGCTTGCCGCTGAATGCCGAGCGCGCCTTGGCAACCTCAAAATATGACTGAATTGCCGTTCTGTCAAAATTATCGCGGTAAAACGCGTCTATTTCTATATGGTCGGTAAACGCAACAGCGCGCAGACCTTTCATAAACGCCGTTTCGCAAAGAAACATTGTTGAATGATGCCCGTCAAACGAATTATCGGTATGCGTATGCAAATCCACAAGATTTTTAAATGCCATTGATTTCACTCCTGAAATTTGTTTGTTACAGCTTAATAATAGCACATATTTCAAAAATATAACAGTCAAAATCAAAAAAATATTGTTATCAGGTGCAAAATATGTTAAAATACCAAATAAACATTAAAACTCTTACATCAGTATAGTTAAGGAAGTTTGCCATGAGAATAATCGTTACGGGCGCAAAGGGTCAGCTCGGCTCCGATGTTATGCAAAGGCTAAGCGAAATCGGAGCGGAGGCAATCGGCGCTGACATTGACAATCTTGATATAACCGACGAAAAAGCCGTCGATTTGTTTTTTAAAGAAAGCCATGCCGACGGAGTTATACACTGCGCCGCTTACACAAATGTTGACCTTGCGGAAAGCCAAAAGGAAATCTGCCGCAAAATCAACGCCGACGGAACCCGAAACATTGCCGCCGCCTGCGAAAAATACGGAATGAAGCTGCTTTATCTGAGCACTGACTATGTTTTTGACGGCAGAGGAACCGTGCCTTTTGAAACCGACAGCCCCAAAGCCCCCTGCAATTTTTACGGAGAAACAAAGCTTGAGGGCGAAACGGAAGCCGCAAGGCTCTGCAAAAGGCTTTTTATCGTAAGAATTTCTTGGGTGTTCGGTGAAAACGGCAAAAATTTTGTTAAAACCATGCTGCGCCTTGCAGCCGAAAGGTCCGAAATAAGCGTTGTGTGCGACCAGACAGGCTCTCCGACATACACAAAAGACCTTGCGGTTTTGCTCTGTGAAATGATATCGGGCTGCAAATACGGAGTTTATCACGCCACAAACGAGGGTATCTGCAGTTGGGCGGAATTTGCGGATAAAATAATGGAGCTTTCAAAGTCCGAAACAAAAATAATTCCCATTCCGAGCAGCCAATACAAATCCGCCGCCGTACGCCCCGCAAACTCCCGCCTTTCAAACAGCTCGCTTGACAAAAACGGATTTTCACGCTTGCCCCATTGGGAGGACGCCTTGCAGAGATTTCTCGGCATTGAAAAATAATCCGTTTGTGTTAACGGCTTGTTAAATAACCGCAAGCAGAGTTATTTTTCTTTTTTTGACTTGTAAACAAAGGCTGAAAGTATTATAATATATCAGATATTTTAATTTCGGAGCGTTTATTAATGGATAACGAAAGCAAAAAACTGAATAACGCCCCGCATTCGGAGGGCTCAAAAGCCTCAAATGATGTTATTGCCGACGGCTTTTATGACCTGACTCGTCTTTACGCCAAAGACCCCGATATTAAGAAGCGTGAAGAAGCACTGCGAAAAAGAGATGAGGCGCGCCGTGAGCTTGAGATGGAGGCAATCAGGGAGGATATTAAAAGAAGATATTCTCTTGATATTGAAAATGCCCCGAGCAACTCAATGGGCGGCGCAGAAAAGCCGCGCCGTTCCGTAAGCGGAATAATGCCCGAATTCGACAGCCGAGAGGCTGTCCGCGATGAGCTTGAGCGGATAGACGAAATTATGAACGGCACTCCCCTGACCGAGTTTCCCGAGCAGACCGATGAAGCTGAGGTTACAAAAACATCTGCACCCGAGCAGGATTTTGACATTGAGGATAAAAATGCGTTTTACGCCTTTTTCTATAATTTCGGAGACGGAATTTACCGCTTACTTTCGCGGATTTTCCGCGTTATTTTCGGCATAATCACCGCTCCGTTTAAGCGACTCCACACCGCAATTTCGCACGCAACGGAGAACACAAAATTAAAAGCAAATAATCAAATCAGGGCAACGCTCAATGAAATTCTCCGTTTCCGCAGGGAAATAAAGCGGGCGGGTAAAACCATAAAAAGGGCTTTGAAATCTCCTCTTTCTCTGCCGTCCGTTATTGCTCATTATTTCAAAAAAGCATTCAGCACTCACACGGGGCTTCTAAAAAGCACGGCTAATATACTTATGCCTGTCTCCGCCCTGCTGATACTTATTTTTACTGTTAACTATTGGAACGGCGTAACCTTTGCTCTTGAAGTTATTTATAACGATAAGAGCATAGGATACATCAGCGGCGAGGAGGTTTACATTGAGGCGATGGATCTTGTGCGAGACAGGTTAAGCTCCGCCGCATATTCGTCCTCAAAAAACAGCAGCACGGAGATGACTGTTGCCGCCTCCCCTGCCGATAATTTCAACGCAAGATATGCTCTGAGCCTTGTTTCTCCCGAGGAGTTAAACGACGCTCAGGCTATATCGGATAAAATGATAGAAAATTCCGTTGACAACCTGACCCACGCCTGCGGAATTTACATTGACGGCGAATTCATCTGCGCCGTTAAAAACGAAGCGGACGCCAAAACCGTTTTCTATGATATTCTTGAGCCGTATGAAAAAGACGCTCAGGCAAACGGCTATGTCGTCGGCTTTGCGGAAACAATCGACTATGTTCAGGGGCTTTACCGTGACGATGAAAGCGTTATGTGGGACGCTTCACGCCTTTCCTCCGTTTTAACGGGTGAAAGCGCCGCGGCAACGACGTATATTATCCAAAGCGGCGATTCAATCGAATCGGTTGCTGAGGATTTCGGCGTTGACGAGGATTATCTGAGAGATAATAACCCCGGCTATGACTGGGACGATGTTAAGCAGGGCGATTCGGTTGTTGTAAAAGCATCCGTTAAATTTATCAGCATCAAAAAAATCGTTTCGTCTTCCACAACGCGCGAAATCGAATTCAGCACGGTTAAAAAGCGTGACGCCACAAAATACCGCGGATACAGGCAGGTTCAGCAGAAGGGCGTCAACGGCACTCAGCGCGTTACCGAAACAAAGATTTACATTGACGGCATTTTGCAGGATACCGATTATTCCTATGAAACCATAAAAGAACCCGTTGACGAAATCGTAACCGTCGGCACAAGGACATCCTTTAACGGCGTTTATATCGGCACGGCGTCCGAATCGGGCTTCCTTTGGCCTGCACCGAGCTGCCATTATGTAAGCTCGCCTTACGGCTGGCGCAGCAGCGGCTGGCATAACGGCATTGACCTTGTTAAATCAGGCGGCGGCGCTCTCGGAACTCCCGTCATCGCTTCAAAGAGCGGCAGAGTTGAGGTTGTTCAGCGAAGCAACTCGGGCTACGGAAATATGGTTCTCATAAACCACGGCGACGGCTATAAGACCCGTTACGCCCATATGATTAAAGGCTCGATAACCGTTTCGGTCGGCGAATACGTTGAAGCGGGGCAGACAATCGGCAAGGTCGGCTCAACGGGCAACTCAACGGGTCCGCATCTCCACTTTGAGGTTATCGTAAACGGAGAAACCCAAAATCCGAAAAACTATATTTCATAATAATCAAAAAAACAATATTAAAATCCTTTCGGCTAAACGCCGAGAGGATTTTTTGCTTTTCCGAATAATATCAACAGCCTTTGTGTTTATGAATTATTTTCCGCCGCTCAGTGCATAATACTATTGCATCGAAGATTTTATTTTAACGGAGGAAATCAAAATGACAAAGAAAATACTATCCGTTCTGGCGGCGGCATTAATTCTGCTCGGAATTTTTTCAGGCTGTAACAGAAATAAAGGCGGAGTTAATACGCCGAGCGGCAACAATGCAGGCACAGCAACGGTAAAAGAAATCAGATATCTTAATTTCAAGCCTGAAATTGCGGAGGTATATGACCGCATATCCGCCGCTTACGAAAAAGAAAAGGGCGTAAAGCTTATAGTTGAAACCGCCGCTTCGGGCACTTATGAATCAACCCTGACGGCAAGAATGGCAACAAGCAGCGCACCCACTCTGTTTCAGATAAACGGGCCGATAGGCTACACCTCATGGGCGGATTACTGCGCCGACCTGAAAGATACGGAGCTTTATAAGCATCTGAAAGATAAATCTCTTGCCGTATCCTCGGGAGACGGCGTTTACGGAATCCCCTATGTTGTTGAAGGATACGGAATAATTTATAACAAAAAGATACTTGACGCTTATTTTGCTCTGCCGAACAAGGCAACAGACTATTCCTCGGCAGATGAAATAACAAGCTTTGCCGCGCTGAAAGCCGTTGTTGAGGATATGCAGAAAAACAAGGATAAGCTCGGCATCAGCGGCGTTTTTGCTTCCACCTCACTTAAAACCGGCGAGGATTGGCGCTGGCAGACGCATTTGATGAATATTCCGCTGACAATGGAATTCAAAGAAAAAAATATCGACCTTACGGGCGAGGGTTACAAAACAATCGATTTCACCTATTCCGATAAGTTCAAAAATATTTTTGACCTTTATATCAACAATTCTACAACGGACAAAAAACAGCTCGGCACGCTTGATGTTACCTCATCAATGGCTGAGTTTGCGCTTGGAAAATGCGCCATGGTTCAAAACGGAAACTGGGGCGCGTCGCAAATTCTGAATGTTTCGGGCAACAAGGTTGCGCCCGAGGATATCAAGTTTATGCCGATTTACACCGGCGCTCCCGGTGAAGAAAAAACGGGAATTTGCATCGGAACAGAAAACTTTATCTGCATTAATTCAAAATCAAGCGAAGCGGAGCAAAAGGCGGCGGCTGATTTCCTCTATTGGCTTTTCAGCTCCGAAACAGGCAAAAAATTTGTTACGGAAGAGCTTGGCTTCATTTCTCCCTTTGATACCTTTGAGGAGGGCGAATCTCCCGACGACCCGCTTGCGCGCGAGGTTATCCGCTGGATGAACAAAACGGATGTTACAAATCTGCCGTGGAACTTCACGGTTTTTCCGAGCCAGCATTATAAAGACGATCTGGGCGCCGCTCTGCTGAAATATGCTCAGGGCACGATGACTTGGGATGAGGTTAAAAAGCTCGCTGTTGACGAATGGAAGAGCGAATTCGGGGTATAATTTTCAAAGAAAGATTTCGGGCTGCTCCGTCCGGAGCGGAGCAGCCGTTTTATATTTTCGGAGTTGATACAGATGCAAAAAACACTAAAAAAATATTTCCCCGTATTTCTGCTTCCGACCCTCGCCGCTTTTTTGATTTCATTTGTAATACCGTTCATTATGGGCGTTTGGCTCTCCTTTACGGAGTTCAAGGTAGTAAATGACAGCAAATGGGTAGGGCTTGCAAACTACATCAGAATATTCACCGAAGACAAAACATTTATAAACTCGCTCAGGCTCACCGTTAAATTCACCGTTGTGTCGGTTATAACGATAAACATTCTTGCATTTCTGCTTGCCCTGCTCCTGACGAGAGGGCTTAAAGGAACCAACGCTTTCAGAACGGTTTTCTTTATGCCCAATCTCATCGGCGGCATCGTTTTGGGTCACATATGGAGCCTGATAATCAACGGCGTACTCGGCTTTTTCGGCGTTGATATCACCTATGACCCGAATTACGGCTTTTGGGGGCTTGTAATTCTGATGAACTGGCAGCTTATAGGCTATATGATGATTATTTATATTGCGGGGCTTCAAAATATACCCGACCAACTCAGCGAGGCGGCGGCAATCGACGGAGCCTCGCCGCTTCAAACCCTGTTTCATATCACAATACCAATGGTTATGCCCTCGGTAACAATATGCACCTTTCTGACCCTCACAAATTCCTTTAAGCTCTTTGACCAAAACCTTGCCTTAAACGGCAAAAGCGCGGACACATCGCTGCTCGCCCTTGATATATATAAAACATTTTATGACCACACGGGGTTAAAGCTTGCTCAATGGCACGGCATGGGGCAGGCAAAGGCTGTAATCTTCTTCCTGCTTGTTGCCGTTATAGCTTTTATCCAGCTCAGGGCGACAAGGCAAAAGGAGGTTGAGCAATAATGAAATCAAAAAGCTCCTTCCGTGAAGCACTGACTTATATTTTTCTGTTTATTCTTGCCCTCGCCTTTCTTGCGCCGATAGCAATAATAATTATGAACTCGGTCAAGGGAAATTTCTATATATCACAATCTCCGTTTTCGATTCCGAATTATGAAACCTTTGTGGGTGCAGAAAACTTTATCAAGGGCTTTAAGCAGTCCGATTTTATGAAATCCTTTTTCAATTCCGCATTCATAACCTTTTTTTCCGTTGCGGGCATAGTTCTGATGACTTCCATGACCGCATGGTTTATTGTGCGGGTAAAAAACAAGCTCACAAAGCTTCTTTATTATCTTTTCGTTTTCAGTATGATTGTGCCGTTCCAGATGGTTATGTACACCATGACCTACTATGCCTTTGAGCTTAATCTTAACAACCGCATAGGCATTATTTTCATCTATCTCGGCTTTGGCGCGGGGCTGTCGGTTTTTATGTTCAGCGGCTTTATTAAAAGCATTCCGACGGAAATTGAGGAGGCTGCAACCATTGACGGCTGCAGCCCCGTTAAAACCTTTTTTCTGATAGTTTTCCCCATTCTGAAGCCCACTGCGATAACCGTCGCCATTCTCAACGCCATGTGGATTTGGAACGACTATCTGCTGCCCTACCTCGTTCTCGGCTCGGGTGAGGGCAAAACTCTGCCCGTTGCCGTTCAGATGGCTTTGACGGGAGGCTACGGCAACAAGGATATGGGCGCGCTGATGGCAATGCTCGTGCTCGCAATTCTGCCTATTATAATATTCTATCTTTTCTGCCAGAAATATATTATCCGCGGCGTTGCGGCAGGCGCCGTTAAAGGATAGCAGTCTACGGAGGCTTCTAAATGGCGACAATAAAATTCAACGATGTTACAAAGGCTTTTGATAACGGCAAAATAACGGTCATTCCCGGGCTTTCGCTTGAAATAAAGGACAAAGAATTCGTTGTGCTCGTCGGGCCGTCGGGCTGCGGCAAATCAACAACCCTGCGCATGATAGCGGGGCTTGAGGATATCACCTCGGGCGAGCTTTTTATTGATGACAAAAAGGTCAACAACATTCCGCCTAAGGACAGAGATATAGCAATGGTTTTTCAAAGCTACGCCCTTTATCCTCATATGAGCGTTTATAAAAATATGGCTTTTGCTTTAAAGCTCAAAAAGATGCCAAAGACCGAAATTGATGAAAAGGTCAGATGGGCGGCAAAAATCCTCGACATTGAGCCTTATCTTGACCGCAAGCCACGCGCGCTTTCGGGCGGTCAGCGGCAGAGAGTTGCGCTGGGCAGAGCCATGGTCAGAAATCCTAAGGTATTTCTGCTCGATGAGCCGCTGTCAAATCTTGACGCAAAGCTCAGAACGGAGATGCGAAGCCAGATAACCATGCTTCACAAGCGGCTTGAAACCACCTTTGTTTATGTTACTCACGATCAGACTGAGGCAATGACAATGGCGGACAGAATAGTCGTTATGGACAAGGGTGTTATTCAGCAGTTTGACACTCCGCAGAAGCTTTACAGTGAGCCTGCAAATATGTTTGTGGCAGGCTTTATCGGCTCACCTCAGATGAATTTTATAGACGCGGCGGTAGTCGAAGAAAAAGGAGCGTTAAAAGCCCGTTTCTGCGGCTTTTCGGTTAATATTCCGAAAGACAAGGCAAAATATATGAAAGAATATATAGGGAAAGACATCGTTATAGGCATAAGACCCGAGCATATTTTTTCCGCAGGAGAAGCCGAGGTCAAAAATAAAGCTCCGATAACCGTAAGCGTTGAGATTGCGGAAATGACGGGCAGCGAAACCAATGTTTATTTTGAGCTCGGCGGCAAAAGACACATTGCCCGAATAAAAGCCGAGGAAAGAATTAATCAAGGTGATTTGCTCAAACTCTATATAGACGAGAATGAAATCCGCTATTTTGACAAAGAAACCACTCTTGCCATATGAGAAACAGCGGAGTTTTGCTTCATATCACCTCTCTGCCCTCACCCTACGGAGTGGGAACTCTCGGCAGGGAGGCATATGAATTCATAGATTTTTTAAAGGCGGCAAAGCAAAGCTGCTGGCAGATACTCCCGCTCAATCCCACGGGCTTCGGCAACTCGCCTTATCAGTCTTTTTCGGCGTTTGCCGGAAATCCTTATATGATTGATTTTGACCTGCTTTGCGGCGACGGTCTGCTGACAGAAGATGAATTCAGCGAAATTGATTGGGGCGGCGACCCTCATTCCGTTGATTACGGCAAGCTTTATATTAACCGACCCGCCGTGCTCAGAGCCGCCTGCTCAAGATTTGAAAAAGATGATGAATATGCCGAATTCTGCGCCGAAAACGCCTTTTGGCTCGATGATTATGCCCTCTTTATGGCTTTGAAGCATTCTTTCGGCGGCAAGCCGTGGTATCAATGGCCGCTCGGGCTGAAAACGCGCAACGAACAGGCGGTTGACGGCGCAAAATCCTTGCTTGCCGATGAAACGGAATATCACAAAACCGTTCAGTTTCTTTTTTTCCGCCAATGGAAAAGGCTGAAAGGCTATGCCGCCGAAAACGGTATAAAAATAATCGGCGACCTGCCGATTTATGTGGCGCATGACAGCGCGGATGTCTGGGGCAGCCCCGGACAATTTGAGCTTGACGATGATTTTAATCCCACTCGCGTTGCGGGAGTGCCCCCCGACGGTTTCAGCAGCGAAGGGCAACTGTGGGGCAACCCCGTTTTTGACTGGGAATATATGCGTAAAGACGGCTATCGCTGGTGGATAAGGCGGCTTGAACACTCGCTGACCCTTTTTGACAGATTGAGAATTGACCATTTCAGAGGTTTTTCGTCATATTACGCCGTGCCCTACGGAATGACCAACGCCGTTAACGGGCTTTGGTATAAAGCTCCCGGAGCGGAGCTTTTCAAGGCGGCTCGGGCGGCTCTCGGCGAGCTTGACATTATTGCCGAGGATCTCGGATATATTGACGAGGGAGTTATCTCTCTGCTTGAAGAAACGGGATTTCCCGGAATGAAAGTTTTGCAGTTTGCCTTTGACAGCCGCGAAAACAGCGACTATCTGCCGCATAACTACGGCAAAAACTGCGTGGTTTATATCGGAACCCACGATAACGACACAATAGAGGGCTGGTTTGAAAACGCAGACGCCTCCGATGTTGAATTTGCGGAAAAATATCTGCGCCTTAACGAAGCGGAGGGCAGATGCGCGGGAGTTATTAAGTCAGCGCTTGCAAGTGTTGGCGAAACGGCGATTATCACAATGCAGGATTTGCTTTCTCTCGGCTCGTGGGCAAGAATGAACACGCCCTCCACCGTCGAAAATAATTGGCAGTGGAGAGCGCTTAAAGAAGATATTAA
>JAEDGK010000142.1 GCA_016297555.1 Clostridiaceae bacterium | reverse complement strand
AAAAAAGCGGCAGCTCCGAAAAGCCGCCGCCGATTTGCCGGATTATTTAATTTCGGGAAGCTTTGAAAACGCCTCTTCAAGCTCCGCGTCAGTAGGAACATAATCGATCATTGTCTTGTTGTGGAAAGATTCATAAGCGGTCATGTCAAAATAGCCCGTGCCGGTAAGACCGAAGAGGATTGTCTTTTCTTCGCCGGTTTCCTTGCATTTAAGAGCCTCGTCAATGGCAGCTCTGATTGCGTGTGAGGATTCGGGAGCGGGGAGAATTCCCTCTGCTCTTGAGAATTCAACGGCAGCTTCAAAAACATCGGTCTGAACATAAGAGCGAGCCTCGTCAATATAACCGTCATGATAGAGCTTGCTGATGACGGGTGACATTCCGTGGTATCTCAAACCGCCCGCATGGTTTGCTGCGGGAATGAAGCCGCAGCCGAGAGTGTACATCTTGGCAAGCGGAGTAACCTTGCCCGTGTCGCAGAAATCGTATGCATACTTGCCTCTTGTGAGCGAGGGGCAGGATGCGGGTTCAACGGCGATGAAATAGGGATTTTTAACGCCGTCAAGCTTATCTTTCATAAACGGAGCGATAAGTCCGCCGAGGTTTGAACCGCCGCCTGCACAGCCGATAATAATATCGGGATATTCGTCATACATTTCCATTGCAGCCTTTGATTCAAGACCGATTATGCTCTGATGAAGCAGAACCTGATTGAGAACTGAGCCGAGAACATAGCGGCAGTTTTCGCTTGTGACAGCCTTTTCAACCGCTTCGGAGATTGCACAGCCGAGCGAACCGGTGGTGTCGGGCATTTCGGCAAGGATTGCTCTGCCGGCGTTTGTTGTGTCGCTGGGGCTGGGGATGATGTTTGCGCCGAAGGTGTTGATAACGCTTTTTCTGAAAGGCTTCTGCATATAGCTGCCCTTAACCATATAAACGGTAAGGTCAATTCCGAGATAAGCGCACGCCATCGAAAGAGCGGTGCCCCACTGACCTGCGCCCGTTTCGGTTGTGAGATGGGTTATGCCCTGAGCCTTTGCGTAATATGCCTGAGCTATTGCGGAATTAAGCTTGTGGCTGCCCGAGGTGTTGTTGCCCTCAAACTTATAATAAATTTTTGCGGGAGTGCCAAGCTTCTTTTCAAGGCAGTAGGCTCTGATAAGAGGGGAGGGACGGCACATTTTATAGAAGTTGAGAATTTCTTCGGGGATATCAATATAACGGGTTTCGTTGTCAAGCTCCTGCTTTGCAAGCTCATAGCAGAAAATCGGAGCAAGCTCGTCGGGAGAGGTTATCGGCTTCATTGTGCCGGGGTTAAGCATGGGGTCGGGAAGCTCCTTCATATCTGCACGAATGTTATACCATTGCTTCGGTATGAGCTCCTCCGGAAGATTGATTCGATAGGGTACGGTTTTCTTTGATGACATTGTGATTAGCTCCTTTCGTGCTTAAAATTTATGGCTTGCCAAAAAGAAAATAAAAAAACTCTTGTCCCTCAAAAAAGGGACAAGAGATTGAAAACAAAACTCCTGCGGTACCACCCAAATTGGCAATTTAAATGCCCGCTCTTTTAACGCACCGTCATGCGTCCTTCCCTGATAACGGGTGAAGTCCCCGTCGGCCACTACTCACTTAAAAGCTTTCGCTCCGCCCTCGGAAGTCCATTCGATTAAAGCCTGCCTGCTGCGATTTCACCGCCCGCAACTCTCTGAGAGGTGGTTCGTTTAACCTACTAATCTTCCTCATCGGTTTTGCTGTTGTCGTGATTATATCATCGCCGAAACCGTTTGTCAAGCGGTTGTTTTGTATTTTTTCACAAAAAATTGCATAAAATCTTGTTACCGAAAACGATTGATTTTGTGCGATTTGCGTGCTATAATTTATAAAAAATGTTTGGGAGGTCTGCAAATGGCAAAAAAGCGAAAATCATCCGATGAGATTTTCAGCGAGGGTCGAGTTCCCAACCAAAGGCTGTTTGCGTATTCCGCGGGTATTGCGGGTCAGAATATGGACTATGCTTTTATCAACGGCTGGCTGTTCTATTTCTGCAATAATGTGCTTAAAATCAGCGCCAATGCAGTCGGCTACATAACGAGCATAAGCAGGCTTTGGGATTCTGTAAACGATCCTATAATCGGAGCTTTGATTGACCGCCATGTTTTCAAAAGAACGGGCGAAAAGCTTAGACCGTATCTTGTTTATCTTCCGCCGATAATCGGCTTGCTCAGCGTTCTGATGTTCTGCGATTTCGGCGTCGGAAGCAAGGCTGCGGTTGTGCTTATTCTTGTGTTTTATCTGCTTTGGGATGTATTCTATTCTATGCAGGATGTTGCACTTTGGGGAATGTTGGCTCTCAGCTCGCCGCATTCCGAGGAGCGCGCAAGAGTATCTCAATGGACGGCAATCGGCGTTACGGCAGGCTGTGCGTTGGCAGGAATATTCCCGCTTGCAAAGGATTTTGCGGTTTCAAATCTCGGAATAAGCATGAAAACGGTGTTCTTTGTCGGCTCTCTTATTCTCGGTCTCGGAGGTCAGGCGATATCGCTTGCGGCAGGCAGAATGAAAGAATCCGTCAAGGAGGATAAAAAAGAGGGCGAAAGCTTCTTTGAAGCTGTCTTTGTCCTTCGCCATAACAGAACTCTGCTTCTCATTTCTCTTGCAAGATTCCTTGAATACATAAAGCTCTCCGTTCCCTGGGCATATTTCTTTGAAAGTCAGGTTTCATATAAGGTCGGCGGCATGGAAATCGGCGGAGGCACATCTCAGTTCATTTACGGATTTCTTACCGGAGCGCCCGGAACGCTCGCAATGTTTGCCGCAACAAAAATTGTTGACCTTGTCGGCGGAATGAAGCGTGTGCTGATTCTTGCTCAGGTTTCTTCGATAGCATTAAGAACGATTTCGTTCTTCGTCGGCTTCAACAGCCTCGGCAGAATGCTTGTTACTGTTCTTTTAATGGCAATTCAGGGCATACCCGCCAATATGGTCAATATTGCCCAGCGTTCACTCATGAGCGACTCAATAGATTATGTTGAATACACCACGGGCAAACGAACCGAGGGCATCACTTTCTCAATGCAGAATTTCACAACTAAGCTCGGCGACGCTCTCGCGCTTTTCATCAACGGAAAACTGCTGACCCTTGTTAAATACAATCATAACATTGCAATGACTGCTCAGAATCCAACCTTTATGAAGTGGCAATGGCCGATGTTTATTCTCGGACCCGTTGTCGGAGCTATTCTTTACCTTATCGTTATCCTCTTTGTTAAGGACGATAAGGAAGAGAAGAAAACGGTTGAACGCGAGCTTAAAAAGCGCCGTGCGGAGCTTGCCGAAAAAGCTGCGCAGGAGCTTGAAAAAATCAGCACATAAAAAAACGCTCTCCGAAAAATTCGGAGAGCATTTTTAATGCTTATCAAAGCATTTCAACCATTTTTCTGAG
>JAEDGK010000034.1 GCA_016297555.1 Clostridiaceae bacterium | reverse complement strand
AACTATTCGGCGGAAAAGGTCAGAAAATGGTCTGACTCCGATTATGATTACACCGAAGTTGAAAGCTATGATGTTTTCAGAAGCGGCAGTATAGGTTTTGACAATGTGCCCGTTGACGGCTCTGAAAAAATGCCCGATGACCTTATGGAATCCATTGAGCCGTTTGATGTTTCGCAGGCTGTTGATTTCAATACCGCTTATCTTGCGGGTTATCTTGCCGATAAATATGATGTCAGCGCAGATGAAAGCATCGGCAGAGCGAATGAAAGAATAAAGAACAGCGCAGGCTCCGCATTTGCCGAAACTGTTCAGGGATATACAAGCGTTACGCCGAAAAGCACTTATATTAATATTGCAAACGGCTTTTATAAATATGCTCTTTATCCCGTATGGATTCTGAAAACGAAGTGGAACGGGCAGGAATATACATTCGCAATGAACGGCCAGACGGGCAAATTTGCCGGAGACATTCCGACGGATAAAAAAGCCGTCAGAAATGCCACTCTGCTTCTCGGAGCGGGAATCAGCGCTTTGCTTTACGGCATTTCATGGCTGATTGAGCTGCTGTAAGGGGGTGCGGAAAATGAAAAAGAGAATTATTGCGCTCCTTTTTGCGCTTATTATTTGCTTCTCGGCGGTGATTTCCGCATCTGCGGCAAGCAGCCATATTTTTGATGAAGGCGGCTATCTGTCATATGAGGAGATAGCCGAGCTGGACTCAATGGCAAACAGAATTGAAAATCTTTACGGCTATTGCGTTATGTTCTGTATTGCGGAAAATGTTGACGGCTCGACCTATGACTATTCGGAGGCGCTTTACAATTCCGAGGCAGACGGAGTAAACGGTATTCTGATTACGGATAATCGCGGCGGAGAAAAGTATTCAATCTACCTTTCGGGAGATGCCGAAAATGTTATCACCGAGCAGATTATGGATATCATCTGGGACGCATATAACTCAAATGAAACCTATTTCGGCGGCATTTCCTCATATTATGCGGCGGTTGAAACCGTTCTAGAAAGTGCAGTTTCTTCCTCTCCGGTTACTTCGCCCGTCGGAGAGTCTGACCGTCAAGAAGAGCCCGTAACAGAGTTTGTTCCCGTTGAGCGCACACTTCCGCTTGTTGTTGACAACGCTGATTTGCTCACAACCGAAGAAGAAAATGCCCTTTGTGCAAGACTTGAAATGCTGGCGCAGGAATACCAAATGGAGCTTGCTGTTCTGACCGTGCCCGACCTTGAGGGCAAGACAGCAGAAGCATATGCCGACGATTTCTATGATTACAACGGCTACGGCTACGGCGAGAATGATGACGGAATGCTCGTTCTCTATAAGCCCGGCGAGGCGGGCAACAGAGAGATTCATATCACAACCCACGGCAGGGGTTTAAGTGCCTTTAATGATGTTGTTTGCGACAACATAATTGACTCAATGATAGATGACCTCAAAAACGAGAATTATGCTTCGGCTTTTAACACCTATGCCGATCTCGGTGAAAAATATCTTAAACCCCATGTCAGCTTTATATGGCTTTTGATGTGCATTGTAATCGGAATGCTTGCAGGATTTATTATCATAAAGAGCATTGCAGGAAAGAATAAGTCTGTCAGAATGCAGACAAATGCAACCGCTTACACCAGAGCGGGAAGTATGGTTGTTACGGGCAGCGTCGATAATTTCATCGGCAGAAGAGTTTACAGCACGCCTAAGCCAAAGAGAGATGATTCAGACTCATCTGGCGGAAGCCAAAGCCACACAAGCTCGTCCGGCAGAAGCCACGGCGGCAGCGGAAGATCATTTTAAATCAAAGGAGTTGTTTCAATGGCACTTTTCGATATGCTGAAAAGCAAGGCGAAATCAACTGTTACGCAGGCGGTAAAAGAAACCGTTACCAAGGCGGCGCAGAATATAGGCTGTAAAACCGAAAAGGTGGTTTTTCACTCCCTGCCTTCAAGCGTTGAAGAATTCAAGGCTCTGCCGCAGGCGGCTCTTTCAACTCCCTTTGACACGGCTGCCTTGACGGTTCTTGCACTCTGCTTTTATCCTCAAAGCAAAGAACTTTGCTATGAAATGCTTGATTATCTCAGAGGTCCCAGACCAATGAATGGCATAGATAAGCAGTTTATTGCCGACAGGTTTCGCAGCAAGGACTATGTTCCGCGCTCATATTTTGCAGGCGCAACGCCTCAAAATGACTATCAGCCCTCTGAGCCTTATACGGTGACCGTCAGCGAAAACCCTCATTCATATGATTCGCAGGGCTATGTTAAGCTGTTTATTCCCTCGGGAGGAGCGGACAGCCCGAGACCAATTCAGCTCAGAGAAGCCAAGGACGGCAAGTGGTATTTATGGGAGCAGTTTTTGCTCGCGGATATCCGTCAGCCCGAAAGCGCAAATCCTTGGGCGTGACGATTTGATGATAAAAAATCCCTTCGTTTTGAGCGGAGGGATTTTTTAATTCATAAATGGGACAAATCTGTAAATTTATGGATTGAAATAAAGAAAAAGATAACATATAATAAACCGTATAATTATTATTTAAAGGAGAAAACGGAATGCAGATTTTTTTGACCCTGAGAAACATTTATCATTCGATTTTGGCTATCGTGGTGATAATTCCGCTGATGCTTAATATGGGAGCGGCGGATAAGCCGGGCACGCCCGTTATTGTTAATGAAAACGCCCAAAACCCTTATATCAATGAGTATAAAAATCCCGATGTTTCCGCCCACAGGTCGGGAGCGGGAATTGCTCCGCAGAACACGCTTATGGCGTTTGAAAAGGTTATTGAGGAAAAAGAAACGCTCGGCGTTGATACCTTTGAATTTGATGTTCAGATAACCGCAGACGGCGAGCTTATTCTGCTTCATAACCTTACATATGACGAAACATCAAATGCAGTTGAGGAATTCGGCAGAGAGAATGTTTATGCTTCGGAGCTGACCTTTGAAGAAGCTCAGGTTTTAAACCTCGGTGAAAACTTCTGCATTGACGGCGAATATCCTTACCGCGGACTGCGCGGCGACGATATCCCTTATAATTTAAAGGTTGCCACCTGCGAATCGATAATCGATTATATCGAATCGCACAGCGACGGCAAAAAATACAGATATATCATTGAAATCAAGAGCAAGGGCACGGACGGAATGAAAGCCGCCGATAAGCTTTATTCGATAGTTGACGAGCGCGGAATGAAGGACAGAGTTATCTGGGCAACCTTCCAACCCGATGTTTCGCTTTATATGGAGAAAAAATATCCCGATATGCCTCGCTCTGCGGGAGTGGTTGAGGTGCTTCAATTCTATATTTATTGCAGAATGAATTGGGATCTTAATGACCTTGATGTTTCCTATGTTGCGCTTCAGATACCCTACGGCAAAAGCGCAATGAATAATTTCATAAATCTCGGCACAAGGCAGCTAATAAACTATGCTCATAAATATGATATTGCCGTTCAGTATTGGACGATAAACGAAGCCGAGGATGTAAAATTGCTGACCGAGAACGGAGCAGACTGTGTAATGACCGACTATCCGCAGATGGCCTATGAAGCGGTCAGAAGCTGCCAATAAAATCAATACAATAATGTGAGCGGCGGCGCTGTTTAAAAACGGCGCCGCCGTTTTTTGTTTTGGATAAATCGCTGTTCCCGTGGCTGAGGATTATATGCTTGCAAGTCCGTTTTGCATTTACATTCATTAAGTATATTAAGACAAAACCGTGCAAATACTACTTTCAAACAGCTAAATTTTGAGGTGATTTTATGCCTGTCAGGCAAGGAAGATACACTTTGCTTTTGCCCTCTGCGCCGGGAATTGCAGGATATGCCGCAGTAGGCGGCAAAAAAGAGGGGGAGGGTCCTGTCGGCGGCAAGCTCGATTATATTTATGACGACGCCACCGCCGGTGAAAAATCGTGGGAAAAGGCGGAAAGCGTCATTCACCGTGATGCTTTAACCCGAGCCATATCAAAGGCGGGAATTTCTCCTGCCGATGTTGATGTTATTTTTGCGGGCGACCTTTTAAACCAATGCACGGGAACAACCTTCGGCATCAGGGAGCTTGGAATACCGTTTGCGGGTGTGTACGGAGCGTGCTCAACAATGGCGCTTTCGCTTGCGGCGGCGGCAGTCTGCGTTGACAGCCGAATAGCCGAAACTGCCGCGGCGTCAACCTCCTCTCATTTCTGCTCCGCCGAAAAGCAGTTCCGTATGCCGCTTGAATACGGAGGTCAGCGCACACCGACCGCCCAGTGGACTGCAACCGCCGCAGGAGCGGCAATAGTCAGCGGAAAAGAGTCAAAAATTCATATAGAAAAAGTCATTATCGGCAGAATTCAGGATTACGGAATAAAAGACCCCAATAATATGGGCGCGGCAATGGCCCCCGCCGCGTGCAGAACCATAGCCGATTTTCTCAATGACACAAACACCGTTCCGGGAGATTATGACCTGATTTTGACGGGAGATCTCGGCGCGGTCGGCTCGGAGCTGCTTTGCGAGCTGATGATAAAGCAGGAAAACATTGATATATCCGCAGTTCAGGACGATTGCGGGTTGATACTTTATGACATTGTGAAGCAAAAAGAAATAGGAGCAGGCGGTTCGGGCTGCGGGTGTAGCGGTGCCGTGGTTTGCTCCGATATCTTTAATAAAATTGAAAACGGCGAGCTTAAAAGAGTTTTGTTTGTGGGCACGGGCGCGCTGATGTCGAGCGTTTCCTCGCTTCAGAGTGAATCAATTCCCTCCGTGGCTCACGGGGTATTACTGACCGGAGGGTGATAAAATGAACGATATAACAAAAGCAATCAGAGTTGCCAATACAGCTTTCAAAACAGTCAGAATAATCGATATTTTCAAAAGAATTGTAATTGCGGCTGCGGCATTGTTCTGCGGCTTGCTGGCGCTCAGATTTTGGCGCAGATAGCTGAAAGGATTTGATTTTATGAGAGAAAGCCTTGTAACCGCTATGAAAAATGCCGAAAGAGCTTTCCGACGCGGAGCAAAGCCGCCTTTGAAAAAGCCCGAATCGGAAGTGTCGCGCAGGCTTTCCGATAATTACTATATCCTCGGGCGTCAGGCGCAGAATGCTGCACGGGAATGCCGAATTGTGCAGAAATTTCTTAAAGACTCGGAACTGCTTCCGGGTCTTTTTGAGCGTTGCTTAAAAATGTGCCGAAAGGGAGTTTTGCCGAATGATGAAGGAATTATTTCCTTTTTTTCGCAAACGGGTCTAAAAGGCTTTGAAGCGGAATATCTGCCCCTTGCAATAACCTGCGCCCTTATTGATATTGCGGCGAAGAGCGTGGGCAAAGACGGAAAGAATGCCTTAAAACAGCTTGAAAATGCAATTTCATCTCTGCGCAGAATGGCGGAGACGGATTTTGAACGCATATCCGAAAGCCTTTTTGAGGCTGAAAAAATTCTTGCCGCCGACCCTGCGGGAGCATATCCTCATATGGACTGCGAAACAAAGAGCAGATACAGGCGACAGATTTCCGCCCTTGCTCAGAAGAGAGGCTGTTCGGCTGAAAGAATTGCAAAGGAAGCGCTGGAAAAATCTCAAAAGAGCGGCGGACACATAGGAAAATATATTTTTCCTGCCGTCAAATCGAAAAGGAGGGGCAGGTTGTTTTTGGCAATGGAGGTTATAATGCCTCTTGCGTCATCAGTCGCGGCGGCAATACTTTTTTCGGAGCCGATTGTGGGAATTTTGCTTTTCTTTCCGCTGTGGGAGCTTTTGCACAGCCCGATTGAGGAAGCCTCAATGCGCGGAGTTGTGCCCAAGAGATTTCCGAGGCTCGAAGCTTCCGAGGAGCTTATGCGCCGCGCCGAGGCAATGATAACCGTTTCCGTGATAATGCCGTCTGCAGACGGAATAAAGGAGCTTGAAAGCCGCCTTGAGGAGCTGTATCTCAGCAACCGTTCCGACGGGATAAGCGTTTGCTGTCTTGCGGATTTTAATGGCTCGGAAATGCCGAAACGCCCCGATGATAAGCTGAAGCTTAAAGCGTTGCGTGAAGCTGTTGACAGGCTTAACGGAAAATACGGCGGGGGATTTATTGCGGCGGTAAGGCCGAGGTCATATTCACAGACCCAAGAAGAATTCATCGGCAGAGAACGCAAAAGGGGAGCAATAACGGAGCTTATCAGGGCTGTAAAGGGTAATTCAAAAGGTTTTATTCTTCTTCACGGCGATACAGATAGACTTGAAAAAATTAAATATCTCATTGCTCTTGATGCCGACACACAGCTTATGTTTGATTCGGCAAGAGAGCTTGTTGCAATAGCGGAGCATCCGCTTAACAGACCTGTTATTTCTGGCGGCAGAGTTGTTTCGGGTTACGGAATTCTTGTGCCGCGAACCGAAAACAGACTTAATTCCAAATCAAGCGCATTTGCGGCGGTTATGGTGGGCGACGCGGGATTTTCGTCTTATGATTCGCTTTCGGCGGAAAAGTATCAGGATTTATTCGGAGAGGGAATTTTCAGCGGCAAGGGGCTGATAGATGTTGATGCCTATTATGAGCTTCTGAATTCGGGCTTGCCGCGGGAAACGGTTTTAAGCCACGATATTGTTGAGAGCGGATATCTCAGGGCGGGCTTTGTGCCGGATGTTCAGATAAGCGAGGGATTTCCGCAGAGCGTGGGTTCATATTACCGGCGTCTGCACCGTTGGGTAAGGGGAGATTGGCAGAATATAGGGTTTATATTCGGCAAAAATCCGCTAAACTCTCTTTCAAGATATAAGATGTTTGATAATCTCAGGCGAAGTCTTGCTCCCGCAATGTGCTTAGCTTCAATATTTGCATCAATGGTAATTCAGGGCTATGAGGGGATAACCGTTGCCGCCGTGTGCCTGCTTGCGATTGCGTCACGCAGCCTTTTCTGTGCAGTCCGTGCATTGCTTGACGGAGGAATTCCGTCGCTTTCGCGCCTTTATTTTTCAAAAAATATTCCTGCGGCGCTGAACGCTTTTTTGAGAGCATTAATGCAGACAGCTTTTTCTGCAAGGGAAAGCTTTGTCTGCGTTGATGCGGCGAGCAAAGCGATTTGGCGACTTTTTGTGAGCAAAAAGAAGCTTCTTGAGTGGACAACTGCGGCGCAGAGCGAGGGGGCAAAAACCTTGGGCGGTATGCTGCTTTTATGCATACCGAGCGCGGCAGTGTCGGCGGCGTTGCTTATATTCGGCTTGCCTATACACCGCCTGATAGGGCTGATAATTCTTGCCGATATACCGCTAACGCTTTTCAGCACAACCGAAATTAAACCGAGGAAATATAAGGTGCGCTCGGGTCAGCGGGAAGAAGTGACTGCTTACGCCTATGAAATGTGGGGATTTTTTGACGATTTATGCGGCAGGGAGAATAATTTTTTGCCGCCCGATAATATTCAGTTTTATCCCGTCAGAGCCATTGCGCGCCGCACTTCGCCCACAAATATCGGCTTGATGCTCGCTTCATTTCTTGCGGCTCGGGATATGGGCTTTATCAGCACGGCTGAGCTTAATATGCGGCTTAATCTGAGCCTCGGAACGGTTGAAAAGCTTGAAAAATATAAAGGAAATCTGCTGAATTGGTATGATACTCAAACAACACAGGCGTTAAATCCGCGCTTTGTTTCGACTGTTGACAGCGGCAACTTCCTTTGCTGCCTCACCGCCTTAAAAGAGGGCTTGCGCGAATATCTGCCCGAATGTCCCGCGCTTGAAGTACAGATAAAAAGAATTGAAAAGCTGATTGCCGAAACCGATTTGCTTCCGCTTTTTAATGAGAGAAAAAAGCTATTTTATATCGGAATTGAGCCTGAAAGCGGAGAAAAAAGTGTGTCATGCTATGATTTGTATATGAGTGAGGCTCGCATGACGGCTTATTTTGCCGTCGCGAAAAGGATTGTTTCAAAAAAGCACTGGGGGGCTTTGGGCAGAATTTTGGTTTCGGGCGGCAGATATGGCGGGCTTGCTTCATGGACGGGCACAATGTTTGAATATTTTATGCCATATATATTCATACCTGCTCCGAGAGGAAGCCTCAGCAGGGAATCGCTGAGTTTTTGCCTATATTGCCAGAAAAAGAGAGCGGGCAAAAAGCCGTTCGGAATTTCGGAAAGCGGATTTTATGCATTTGACGGAAATCTTAATTATCAATATAAGGCTCACGGAGTGCAGCTGCTTGCTTTGAAGCACGGACTTGACAAAGAAACGGTGGTTTCTCCTTATTCCTCATTCCTGACTTTGCCTTTTGCTCCCGATGACTCACTTAAAAACCTGAAAAGGCTGTCGGATATCGGCGCAAAAGGAAAATACGGATTTTGCGAGGCGGTTGACTATACACGCAAAATAAACGGAAAATTCACCGTAGTCAATTCGTTTATGGCGCATCATGTAGGCATGAGCCTGCTTTCGGCAGATAACTTTCTCCACGGCAGTTGTTTTCAGAAAAGATTTATGCGTGATGAGAGTATGCGCGGAGCGGAAAGTCTGCTTGATGAAAAAATACCGTTGTCAGCGCCGACATTCAAAGATATCCGCACTCACGAAATGCCGCATATAAGAGAACGGGTGCAGGGAAAGAATGTTGTTTCGGAAAATCCCAATGTTTTCAGCCCCAAGGCGCAGGTGCTTTCAAACGGCAGGCTGTCGGTTTGCATAACCGATTCCGGAGCGGGAGTGAGCACCTTCGGCGGAGTTGATGTGACGGTAAACAGCTATGACCCGATTTCACGCCCGCAGGGTATTTTTGCGGTTTTTGCGGGTGAAGAAGAGGTGCTTCCGTTTGTCAGGGCTGTAGATTCAGGCTCGCCGACCCGTTTCAGAGCGGAATTTTTTAAAAACAGAGCAGAGCATACCGCCGCAAAAAGCGGATTGCGTTTGAAAATGAAAACGAGAGTTTTAAGCCGTTTTAATTGCGAAATCAGGAGCTTTACCGTTGAAAACACAAGCCGAAAAAACACTGTTAACGGCAAACTGACCGTTTATTTTGAGCCGTGTCTTGAAAAGAGAGCGGCTTACGGCGCGCATCCCGCATTTTCAAAGCTTTTTTTGACGGATGAATGGGACGAAGAAAATCAATGTATGCTTTTTTCAAGACGGGCGCGGGATTCGGATGCTCCCTGCGCCATAGCGGCGGGTTTCATTGAAAAAGCACAGATTCTTCATCAGTCAAACAGAGAAAAAGCGCTTATAACGCCCGAGGGCATTTTTTCACTCGGTCGCACCCGTAATTTTGACGGCGGCAGGGGAAATCCCGATTGCTGCTGTGAGCTGGCGGCGGATATTGAGCTTGTTCCGGGAGCAAAGCGAACACTTACGCTTGCAGTTGCCGTTGAAGAAAGCAAGGAGCAGGCTTTGAACACATTGCTGACCGTAAGGGCGGGCAATATCGGCAAAGCGGCTGTTAATCCGTTTTATGCCGATGCAATACAAAGAGCGGTTGCCCAAAAAATCTTGCCTGCCGCCTTATATCCGCGCCTGAGCACAAGCGGAACAAGGCTCGGAGAAAGGTGCAGCTTCGGAAGAAAGGAGCTTTGGAGCTACGGTATTTCGGGAGATTTGCCTATTATTCTGATTAAAATAAACGGAGAGGAAGATATTAACGCCGCCGTGCCTTATATCAGGGCAAATAAAATAATGAGAAGCTGCGGTATAGCAACAGATTTGGTTATTGAATACAGCCATGAAGAAGGATATTCTTCTCCGATTGCTTCGGCTGTGCGCACGGCTATGTTTGACGAGGACTGCGGGCTGATGCTTGGGGTCAGCGGGGGAGTGCATCTTGCCGACTGTGCTCTCCACAGCCGCGCCGAGCAGCGCGCGCTTGAAGCGAGCGCGGCTTTCACGCTTGAACCGGGAGAAAAAGTTGATTTTCAGGCAGAAAACTGTTATAAACCGCTGAAAACGGTTTTTAGCGCGGAGAATAAATATCCCTTTAATCCACAACACAAAGTAAAGCAATATAACTTTACAGACGGCAAAATAGAGATAAACAAAACGCCTGCAACCGTTGATATACCTTGGACTATGGTGTTCGCTAACAAAAGCTTTGGAACTATGGTATCTGACAAGTCATTAGGCTTTACATGGGCAATCAATTCAAGAGAGAACAAGCTGACGCCTTGGTATAACGATACTATGAGTGATAACCGCGGCGAATTGCTGATTATGAAATATAACGGCGTTTTGTATGATATTGCCGCGCTCGGAAGAGTTGAATTCACACCTGAAAAAGCCGTTTGGTCAGCCGAAATCGCCGATGTTTGTCTTGAACTGACCGTCAGCATTGCTGACAGAGGAATGTTAAAAAAATGCTCGGTAAAGATTGAAAATAAATCGGGCGCAAGCAGAAATTTTGATTTGCTTTATGAAATCTTGCCTGTCATGGGCGTTGACAGACAGAGCTGCGGCTCGTTTTTTGCACACAGGCTTCCAAACGGAGCGGTTATTGAGACCTCAAATTCGGAAATTCCGGGATTTTCAGCAGTAACCTGCAATTCACACGCCGATTATGTCTGCTTTTCAAGGAAGGATTTTAATGAAGGAAATTATGAAAAACAGTCGGAAGAAATTCCGGCAGATGCCTGTGTTGCTGTGGGTAAACGGATATCACTTGCGGCAGGCGGAAAAACCTCGCTGGATTTTTATTTATCATGGGGCGCTTCGCTTTCGTCTGCGCTGAAAATGCCCTCTGTTTCTTCGTTTGGCGGAGCGTTGGTTATTCCAAAGCGAATTTGCGGCGAAAACAGAGAGAATAACTTGCTTTTCAATTCTTTTCTGTATTCTCAGATAAAGCAGAGCCGCTTTTACGGCAGAACGGGATTCAGTCAGTGCTCCGGTGCTTACGGCTTCAGAGATCAGCTTCAGGATTCGTTGGCATTTATCGATTTTGAGCCAAATCTCACACGCGTGCATATTTTCAGATGCGCCGCAGTGCAGTTTGAGCAAGGAGATGTTCTGCATTGGTGGCATGTTCTTGTTGACGGCGTGCAGAAAATTCGCGGCGTAAGGACAAGGTGCAGCGACGATATGCTTTGGCTTGCATATACTTGTGCCGTCTATTATGAAAAAACAGGTGACGGAAGCATTTTTGAGACTGAAATTCCATATATTCTTGGTGAAGAACTTGCTCCGGATGAAAACGAGCGCTATTTTTCACCTCGCAGATCGGATGTTAAGGAAAGTGTTCTGCTCCATTGTATCAGAGCTGTGGATTTTTCGCTTAAATTCGGTGAACACGGTCTGGCATTGATTGGCTTCTGCGATTGGAATGACGGTTTCAGCAAAATCGGAAATGTAGAAGCGGGCGAGAGCGTTTGGCTCTCTATGTTTCAGAAAATAGTGCTTGAAAAGACAGCGCCGATATGCAGAGTGTTCGGATTCGCGGAAAAGGCTGATGAATATGAAAAAATCGCCGCAAAAATTGAAGAATCTGTTGAAACTTATGCATGGTGCGGCGACAGATACGCAAGAGCTTTCCTGAAAAACGGTGAAATGCTCGGAAAAAGAGGGTTTATTGATATTTTGCCGCAGGCTTTTGCTGCTTTTTCAGGAATAGGCGTCAAAAACGGCAGAGCAGAAACAGCGTTGAAGACTGCATATGAAAAGCTGTTTTCCCACGGAGTTATAAGGCTTCTTGCACCACCGTTTGACGAAGAAGAAAAAGATGAAATCGGATATATCGCCTCTTATCCGGCGGGAATAAGAGAAAACGGAGGGCAATATACCCACGCGGCAGTTTGGCTTGCTATGGCAATGCTGAAAATGGGCAAATCTGAGGAAGCGGAAAGACTTATCTCCTCTATCAATCCGTTGAGTTTTTATAAAGACGAGATAAAAGCAGAAAAATACAGAGCGGAGCCTTATGTGCTTGCAGGCGATGTTTATTTCGGCAGCGGAATCACGGGCAGAGCGGGGTGGACTCATTTCACGGGTTCGGCAGCTTGGTATTACCGTTGCCTGCAAAAACACTCGGAGAAGCCTGACGATAAGGAAAAATATGTGTAAAGCTAAAACAGTTTACAGGAGCACACGCAGAGAATAAATTTAAGTATTCGGGCTTCACAAACGGTCATTTTTAGAAAAAATCTCTTGTTTTACAACGGTTTACGATTTCTTTCGTGTGTTTGTGAATAAGCGAAAAATAAAAGATTTGATTTGAGTATGTAAAGGTAATCAGCATTACAAAATCGGATTTCCGTCAAAAATCTGTCAAACCAAGCGCCATTTTGCTATACCTTTTATATTATATACCATCAGCGAGGTTAATTTATCTCATTGCCGTGAGTTTGTCATCATCTTCAAAACGCCCAAATCGTAAAGCTATATTACTTTACAGTTTGAATGATAATCAAATTTCCGATTTGTCAAAATTCCGCGTGACACTTTAACCAAAAATGAACGAATACAGTTGTTGAATATTAACAAAATATTAAATGAGTTTTGAAAATCGTTGACATTTGAGGCAAATTTGGTTATAGTTAATATGACCATAAAGTGGTTTTCCCTCTCTTGGTGTCTTCAAAAGGCACCATTACATATGGGGAACGCTATGGAGACATTAAATTTTGTGATTCTGGCTGTCGCTTTGCGCCGAATGGCGTATTCGGCGCTGCGAAATCTAACAAGGAGGTCGGTCAGAGTGCCGTATGCGCTAAGGTCATCTTACTGCGCGGGTATGTAATTTGATTACACGGCGCGGCACATCTCAAATTTATTGGTTCCAAATTTTCAATTAAGTGCAAATTTTTTTGGAGGTGTACAAATTTGAAAAAGTCAATCCGTATTCTCTCACTCCTTATGGCTTTTGCGATGCTCTCAGGCATTTTCAGTGTTGCGGGCAGCGCATATGCGCCATTCAAAGGAGGCCCCATCGCAGGCCAGTACGATGATGTTGACTCTCCCAAATTCACTTTGGAGCAGTACGCATCAATGGGCCTTGATGAGGTTGACCGTATGCTCGCTAAGGAAAAGATTTACCTTAACATTTACATTGGTGAACTTGATCTTGGCAGCATTGATACCGCGCTCACAAGCGTTCAGTCACTTCTTACGAGCGTCAGCTCTCTGCTCCCGCTTCTCGGCGACGCACAGACTCTGCCCAGCTATATCAATCCCGCGATTAATGGCGTAAGAAGAAACAAGGATGCAAGCAGCACCAATGTTAACGATGCCGCTGACCTTAATGTTGTTTATGCTCTTTTCGACCTTATTTCCAACCTTTCTCCCATCGTTGAAAAGTATGTTAACGGTACTCTCAGCCTCGGCATTATGAATTCCTTCATTGCTGAATATGTTTTCAATGTAAGAGAACTTGCGATCGGAGCTCTTTACGGCCTTTCAAACACAGGCAAAGAAGCTCAGTACGATTACTTCAAGAACGGCACAACCGGTCTTCCCCAGCAGTATCTTGATGAAAACAACGGCGTGCTTACTCTTCTCCAGGATCTCATAAATGAGCTCCTCCTCGGCAAGTGGGTTTGCCTTGACGAAGGTTTTAACAACAAATACGACACTATCCGTTATGATATGTATGGCTTCAATAACCTTTATGATGAAACAGCTCCCGACACCACTAATTATGATTACTACGGTTGGGTTCATCCCAAAGAATGGGTAACAACCGGTCTCGGCGGCTGCAAAAGAGTTAACGCAGGCGAAGCTGCTCCCGCACCCGTTTATTCCGCTATTGACATCACAACCAATAAGAACGGATATGATTTTATCGAAGCTCTTATGCAGCAGGCATACAATTATATTCTTGTTCCCGTTCTTAACAGAGACACAAGACCCTGGCTTCGCAAACTTTGCGGCGTTGTTTATGACGATGCAAAATACAGAAGACAGATTTATGATTCAGCAACTCAGACTTGGATAGACAACCCCACATATGATCCTACATATGACGGCGATGTTCCCGCAGACAACAGCGGCAATATTTATGCCAAGCTCTTTAACATCGACGCAGTTGTTCCTTACATTTCTGTTCCGTCCGGCACGACACTTGTTGATTATTTCAACACGATACTCGGTCAGTTCCTTGATGCAATCTGCATCGTTAAGAGAGGCGTAACAACCCCTGCTTACGATGGCACACCGGTTTCATGGACTTGGGACGAAACAGGCAACAGTGTTCTGTTTGACAATATCTGCAATGTTGCAAGATTTGTTATTGCAGTTACCGGTGACCTTTTCTTCAGTGAAAAGATTTCCGTTCCTGCAGTTGCCGATATTATGGCAATGAACAATCAGCAGATTGTTGCTTTCGTTGTTAGAGCAATTCTCAACTCCTCCGTTAGCTGGATGTATATTGAGGATGAGTATCAGACCGTAGCCGATGTAGGTTACAGAGCTGTTGAGCAGCTTGCATGGCAGGATATTCCTCAGTTCACTTATACTAAGCCCGAAAGAACGAGCTATTCAAGCGACGCTGAGTATTATGACGCAGTTGTAAACAAGGCTCTTGACATCCTCTTTGATGTTGCTGTTTATAACCTTAATTCGGATATTGATATGGTTCCCGCTTCAGGCAACGATCCCGTTGGTCAGGCAGGTCTCCTTCAGTATCAGAAAGACACAGGCAGCTATGAGAATAACCTTGTTCAGATTGCAGCATGGGCTGTTTCCAAATATGGTTCAATCCTTGCTCTTGACCTGAATTGTGACAATGCAAACGGCGCAACCACCGGTCTTACCGCTGATTCGGTATGGCAGGATTTCGACACAATCATCAATGCTCTTATTCCCATTAAGGGTGACAATGCATGGATTGCTTCTGAAATATCAAGCGCAAGCATCGTTTCAAAGACTTTCGTATTTGATTATATTCTTAAACCCATCTATTATCTTGATTCAACCAACTTTGCAACAATCTTCAAGAGAAACACAAACGGCGAGTTCGCACAGAAGAATGGCATAGCCATTATAATGTCGCTGCTCAAGAATGTATTTGAGCTTATCGCTCCCGGCGTATTCCAGTCTCAGGAAACTCTTGACGCTTTAATTAAAAACGATCTTCTCGGAAAGATGATGAATGACTTTATCAAGACTCTCGGCAGAAGCCAGTTCACATCTGCTTCCGGTGCAACCCTTAACGGCAGAGCAGTAGCTCTTGTTAAAGTTGCTCTTCCCATCGTTTGCGATGTTCTTCATCTGAGCGATGACCAGGAATTTGAAGAGATGGAAATTTATATCCCCGAGATTATTTCCGTAAACGGCGGCACACCCAAGTTCCAGGTTGTTAACGGTTCAAGCGGTATCAACACCGGCTACACCAATAAGAGAGGCAGCTTCTCTCAGGATAAACTTTATACCTATGAGATTAAAGATGTTGTTACAAACACTTACAATGCTGCCGGAACCAATACTAACGCTCTGAAAGAAGCGGGCATTGCCGCAGGCAAAAAGATTGCCGGTGGTGACTCCGTTGATGTTACCCTTAACGGTACTCTTGCAGAGGGTCAGCTTGTTGAGTTCACTGTAAACTATTATATTTATGGTGAAGACGGCACATCAATCGTTGTTGATGAAAATGGAAATGCCGTTGCTCTTTCAAAGACTGTTTATGCTTATGTCGGCAGCGCCGCTAAGGATGATGACAGCGTAGAGAGCGAAATCGCAGTAGGCGATCGCAAGATTCAGTATGAGCCTTCAATCTATCTCGCAACAGGCAGAGCCCTTGATAAGGTTGAGAGCTACAGCATCCGTGTAAAGGATAATAAGGGCGGTTCATCAGCAAGCGCTTCCATCAACAGCGTTTCATTCTCATCAACTGAATATCCCTTCGTTACAAAGAACACAACTGCTGATCAGATTACAGCTTCAATGACCGGTGAAGAAGGTCTTTACTTCATGAATCCGTTCATGGTTGCAACCAAGGCTGACGGTACCAAGTATGAGAGATTCGCTTATACTTACCAGCTTAACGAAAAAGGCGAACAGGTTCTTGATGAAAACAAAAAGCCTATAATTACCGGTAATAACGCCGGCGTTACCGACGGCGAATACACCGCAACAACCACAGTTAGTGTTGCAGGCACAACAAAGAGTGTTGTAACCAAGATTCACCTTTATGATGATTTCGGCCTTCCCTCACTCTTCAGAAACGCAGTTTCGGCAAACCGTCAGCTGTCAAATTATGATAGAGTTGCTGATGAGGGCGCAGCAGAGGGTTATTTCACTGCTTATCAGAATGCTCTTAAGAACGCAGCAAGACTTGTTCTTAAGCCGAAAATCGGCACAAGCTTTGCAAGCGAAATAGCAGCAACCGCAGGCTCGGGCTTTGTTAATAAGTATGAAGAGCTTGCTACTGCTCTTGAAAACGCTATCAAGGCACTTGAGCCCTATGAGAAGAATTCCGGCACAACAGCTCTTGAGAACGCACTCAGATCATACAGCGGCATTAACTTCACAACCGTTACAGGTCCTGATGGTCCCTACAAGGTTGATATGGAATATTACGAGGACGGTTATACCTTCTTCGGTATGCGCGACTATGTTCCCCACACCTATTTGAGATATAGGGATGCAAGAAAGCGCGTTGATGGCATCATCAATTCTCAGAACTTCTATGTTCCCGAACCCTTCGAGGAGGGTTACACTCCCACAGACAAAGAGAAAGAAGCTTATGATTTGGCTGTTGCTGAGTATAACAAGAAGGTAGCAGAAAAAGGCGTTGTAGGCTCCATTGAGGCAACATATGCCGAGCATATGCTCCGACTTACCGGCGACAGACTTATCAGACTTAAGGCCGACACCTCCAAGCTTCAGATAGTATATGACCTCTATAAGAATGCTGTTGCTTCTGCAGACGAGGGTAAATATACTGCTAAGTCACTTGAAAGATATAAGAGAGCTCAGGCATTTGCCGAGGCAACTCTTGCAACTCCCATCGAGGCAAACGGCGAGTTCAACCTTCGTCCTTCACAGGTTAACAAGGCAACATCCGAAATGGTTGCAGCTTGGAAGGGTCTTGCAATTTCTGCTGATTACTCAGCTCTTGATGCAGCAATCGCGGCGGCAGCAGATATTGTAACCGCTAACGGAACTGATCCCGCAACTCAGACTGCTTACACTGTTGATTCCTACACAGCATTTATCAATGCATACAATGCAGCAACGAATGTTGACAGAAACCTCAGCAACAGCGATGCTAATGTTGCTAAGCTCGGTGAGCTTACCACAGCTCTTACTTCCGCACAGGCAGCTCTTGCTCCCGCAACCAGCGGCGAAGTTGTAATCGAGTTCGCAACCTCTGACCCCGGCATCTTCTTTGATCCCGGTTACAGCTACACCTTCACTCCGCAGATCGCTAACGACAGTGCTGACAAGATTGGCTTGTATCAGTCAACTCTTGAAGACGGCACACCTATTGATGGCTATATCGTTGGCTTTGGTTGCGATATCGTTGACGAATCAAATGCTTTGCAGGTATTCAGCACGGTTGATAATGCAACCGTTGAGGTTTCACAGACGGAATTCGGCGTCTACTCTACCGGCTCAACCATTAAGATTTATAATGCAGCAACAGGCGATCTTGAAAAGGTTTATCAGATTGTACTGTATGGCGATCTTAACGGTGACGGCACAATTAGCTCCACTGACTCAGACGCAATACTTCTCAACAGCATGGGCGTAACCGACTGGGAGTGGAACTCACAGGGAACCTATGATCAGTATTATGCACAAGCCGGCGATCTTAACGGCGACTACGCAATCGATGATAGTGACGGCTTTATTATTAGTCAGACCGAAGCCTATGCATCAGTAATAGACCAGCAGAATGGCTGCGAAATGGCTTTCTGATAGTTTTAAAATAACTTTCGGTTAGATTGTGAAATTACGGATATAGCCTGCATTTTTTGCGGGCTATATCCTACGGTTTAAGCTTATATCCTAATTATTGTTTAAAATGTAATGTCTTTGAGACTAATTTTAAATATAAACAAGGGAGGAAAACAAGCTAATGTTAAAATTTAAGCGCGGCTTAAGTGTATTCCTTGCCATAGCTATGGTAATGAGCATTTTTGCCGGAGTCAACACCGGCTTTGCGCCTAAAGCTTCCGCAGCAGCCGGCACATCCAGCATAAGGTCATATGCAGACCTTGAAGCAGCGTATGACAGCTTCATATATCTCGGACTTGAGGCATATGAAGCAGACGGAACGCTCACCGACGGCTATGTACAGCCGGGCGATGAAATCAACTTCCGTATGTACATCA
>JAEDGK010000141.1 GCA_016297555.1 Clostridiaceae bacterium | reverse complement strand
AAGAAAGAAGTACTTCTCATGAATATAATAACACAAGAAGCAAGGAATAGTAAAACAGCAATAAAAACAGAAAAAGTGAAATGAGCCGAAAATACAGAGTCAGTTTGTCAGCGTTGAAACGCTGTTTTCTGAAATTACTGGGTTACGGTCCATCGTTTAGAGCGACAGTCCCTGTGGTTTTATATAATCCTGAAAGTCTTAACTTCAAACGGCTTTATGCTGAATTCAAACGAGCTGCCGCTTCCTGCAATTTCCGCCGCGTCATCTTCAATCATATTTGTTTCGATAACCTTGTCAAAGCCGAAGCTCCAATCAAGACGAACCTTGCCGCGCCTTTGCTCCTGCTCAACAACGCGCACGATATATCCTCTGCCGTCCTGTGCCTGCTTTATTGCATCGATAACAACATTTTTCGCATTGAGCGAAACAAGAGGCTGACCCGCTGCAAGCTTTCCGCCCGTGCTTTCAGCGTTGTAAACCGCTTTCGGCGGAACATTGAACGCAAGCGCCGTGCTTACCGTTGAGGCGCGCCAGTCCTCGGCATGGGGATAAAACGCATATTTGAAGGTGTTAATTCCGTGGTCGCCCGTGCGGTCGGGGCAGGTGGGAGCGCGCATAAGAGTTATTCTCATATGGCTGTTGTGAATGTCATAGCCGTATTTGCAGTCGTTAATAATGCTTACACCGTAGCCGCCCTCGGAAAGATCCGCCCATTTATGCGCCGCAACCTCAAACTGAGCAAGGTCAAAGCTTGTGTTGAAATGAGTCGGGCGTTTGATTGCACCGTGAGCAATTTCATAGGTTGCATTTGTGTCCGAAACGGCTACATCAAATCCTGCTTTCAGCACCTTGTCACTCTCATGCCAGTCAACGGTTGTGTCAAATTCAAGCTCGGAGCTGTCCGCATAAAGCGTTATGTCCTGAGTGATGAGCGATTTGTTGAATCTGCGCTTTATTCTGATAACGCCGCGAAGCGCGCTGCTTTCGGCAATTTCAATGCTTTCCGCATCGATTAATTCCCACATCTTCTTCTGATAATTCAGCTCAAGGTTCCAGGCGGTTTCGTGAACGCATTTGTCGAGAGAAACGGTCAGTATGTTTCCTCTTTCCTCAATGCTCTCGCGCCCGTTAACTTTATCAAATACGCTCGTTATAATGCCGTTTTCGTCAAAAGCAACTCTGAGATTTCCGTTTTCAAGCAAATCTTTTTTGGCGGTAACGGGAGCAAGCGGGCATTTGCCGTTTTTGAGTGCAAATACCTTGCAGCCCATGGGCGGCAGAGAATCGGGAATAAAGGTCAGAACGCCGCTTTCATATGCCGAGGGCAGGGCGTTTCCTTGCGCGTCAACGGCATAACACTCTTCGGAAACTCCCTCAACCTTAACGGGGGAGCGGCTTTCGCAGGAAACAAGGTTCCAGACTGTTGCCGTGCCTGCGTCTGCGGCTACCGCGCCGTTAAGCGCGTCAAAAAGCTTTGCCGTCACTTCGCCGCCGATTGAGTTCATCTTTGCATAATCTCTGCGGCAGTCCTCAAATACCTCGTGAATTGACGAGCCCGGCAGAATGTCATGGAACTGGTTTGTCATCAGAATTCTCCATGCTTTTTCAATCTGCTCCTTGGGATATTCGCCGCCGAGCAGCTTTTCGGCGAAAACTCCGAGCATTTCGGCTCGGGTCAGCATGAATTCACCCTTGCGGTTGTTCTTTTTAACAAAAGCCTGACTTGTGTAGGTGCCTCGGTGGTTTTCATAGAACATTTCGCCGTTCCATACGGGAAGCTCGCTTTCGTGGCCGTGATAGGTCTCAAAGAAATCGTCAACATGGCCGATTTCCGCTTTGGGCAGACCGGGGAAATTGCGGAGCCTTCTTCCTCTTTCGAGCATATTGCGGGTCGGTCCGCCGCCGCCGTCGCCGTAGCCGTACATACTCATTGAGGTGTTAAGCTCATTCTTGTTGTTACATTCATTGTCGGCGGTAACTAATTCGCCTACATTGAAGTGGCAGTTATATGACGGGCGCATCATATGAGCATAAACCCTGTCGCCGTTGTTGCCCTGCCAAAGGAACATATTGTAGGGGAACTTGTTGGTATCGTTATTGCTGAGCTTTGAGGTGATGAAATTCTCCATGCCGCAGCCCTTTATAATTTGGGGCAGAGCCCATGTGAAGCCGAAGCAGTCGGGCAGCCAATAGGTTTTGGAAACCTTACCGAATTCCTTTTTGAAAAATTCCGTGCCGTAAAGCACCTGCCTGATGAGCGCTTCGCCCGAAGCAATGTTGGTGTCCGCTTCAACCCATACATTGCCGCAAATATCCCATTGACCTGCGGCAACCTTTTCCTTGATTTTTTCGTAAATCTCGGGGTAGTGCTCCTTTGTCATGGCATAGAGCACCGCCTGGCTCTGACCGAAGGTCATTTCGGGGTATTTATCCATAAGCGAGGTAACATTCATAAAGGTGCGCGCGCTCTTTCTGATGCTTTCCTGCATTCTCCAGAGCCATGCAACATCTATGTGGCTGTGACCCGTGAGAATAACCTTGCTCTGGGCTGACCAGTCAATAGAAGCGATTTTTGAAAGATAATATTTTCTTGCCTGTGCAACGGATTTTCTGACGCGCTCAGGCTCAAAATCAAAATCGACCATATGCAGGCTGTCGTCAACTGCGGCGTAAACCTTGCTCTTTATATGCTCGTCGGTTATGTATTCCAGAGCGTCAAAGGCAACCTCAAGGTCAAGATAATAGCCCTCGCAGTCGGCGTCGGCGGCAAAAATATAAGTGTCTCCGAAGCGGCATTCGGCAAACTTTGCGCCGTCCATCGCGTCGTCGCAGAAATACATTGCGTCAACCGTCGCTTCAACCTCAAAGGTTAAAACATCGCCTGCTTTATGAACTCCGAGGTTTATCTCGGATCTGTCGGGTATGCTTTCGCGCGAAGCAGAGCCGGAAACATATTTTCCGTTGCACTTAACGAGAGCTTCGCCGCCGACGGCAAGCTTTGCCCTGATTTCAAGACCGTTCATTTCTTCGGGAACGGTTACGGAAGCAACAAAGAAGTGAGCCGAATCGTATGCGGCATACCAGATGTCGCCGCTCTTGATTTCTCCCTTGAAATCTTCCATTTTATATCTGTCTCCGAGGAACATTCCTCGGGTGTATCCCCAAACGGGGATATCTTTTTTGCAAAGTATACAGTATTTTTTCAGCTGTTGGTGCATATCGTTAAGAATCCGCGGTTTTAATGTGTGCATTGAAAGTCTCCTTTCATTTGTTGATAAATTTATGATATCAGATAACTCGGATAAATGCAATAAAAAAAGCGGGGTTGTTGCAATAATATGAAGAAGCCGGTTTCTTCCGATGCCCGGCGCAGAGAAAAGCCAAATCGGAAAAACGGCTAAAAATAAACATAAATAATTCAATCTTAATTCCAAACAAAAAATTAAATGGCTTGTATCGGTTGAATTTCCAATAC
>JAEDGK010000033.1 GCA_016297555.1 Clostridiaceae bacterium | reverse complement strand
GATTGCCGCGTCTTCACGCATACCGACAATGTCGATTGCGCTCATTATTGCGCCCACGCCCTCGGAAAGGCCGATTACCTGACCGACTATACGATTATTAACATTTGATGTCTCGATCGTTGATACCGTTGAATCGGGATCGTCGGTTGACGGGATAATGCTCGGTACTGTGTTATAAACAAGGTTCTGAATTGCCTGGTTGAGAAGCGCCGCCATATTATCTACGGTCTGCTGGCTCTCACAGTCAATCGTTTCATCATCACGAACAACTATCGCGTCAGCAAGTGTTGATTCAAGAACATCAAGTCCCGATGCATAACCAAGTACGGGATCATTCTTATTGGGATCGTTCATAATATCCGTTGCAACCTGAATGTAAGCAAGAAGCTGAGTCATATCAGCAGGACCGGTGAAGGGAAGCAAGCCCTTATAGGTCTCAAGAATTCCGTAATATGCTTCACTTATCATTGACTGGGTGATGCCTGTGCCAAGTGCCTGGCTTTCAACCGCCGCAACAAGTGAGGTACCGAAATCATATGCTTCTCTGAACTTGCTGTAGGTTGTTGCCGTGTATGCCTTTGTGGTGATAATATTTTCTCCGTCCACACCGACAAGTACGCAGTTTCTTCTCTTGGTCTTTGAATCCTTATAAGCGCTTGAGGTGAGGTTCAATACCCACTTAAGCATCGTTGTATCGAATCCTTTATTGGGTCTTACAGCCTCTGCCATTTCGTAACGGTAGCTGATATAGTCTATTCTATTGTAAAGGCTTCTTCTGTTTGCATAAAGGTTTTCTACATAGTCTGCATAGCTCTCATTAAGCTGAATTACAGTCTTCTGAGCATAGGTTCTGTTGGTTTCCTTAACTGCGGTGTAGGAAGAAACATCAGCAAGAGGTGTTGTGCTTACATCCGCCGTGCCAAGAGTGAAGTTGCTGTCAAATACCTTAAATGCTGATCTTGTTATTGTATAAGTTCCTGCTGCGGTATCATAAACGAACCTATAACCGTTGCTTGCACAGAATGTATCAATCGATGCAAGCTGAGCTTCTGAAAGTCCGTCCCACTGGAATGAGCCTGTGTGATAGGATTCAGTTCCGTCTGCGTTGAGAGTAGGAGTAATATCAAAGTTGATAGTGCCGAGTGCAAGTCTTACAAGATCTTCTTTTTCGATCGTTGTCAGCTCTACATCGTTTGCAGCGTCGTTGCCGTAAGCGATTGCCATGCTGAGCTGCTCATAAGCTTCCGGCGTTACCGTATTCATTGTTACGGTGATGTTTTCACCTGTCTTGCTGTCATAATAGGTGAATGCGGTTGCGGTTGTGGTTGAGAAAGGATACATTGCATCGGGTATTCCGGGATCGCCGTCGATATTGGGATTGGTTGCATCATAGCCGGCGTCTGTGTTGGAATTAACTATAAGTCCGTCGTCATTGGAATCATAAAGCCCTGCTGCTCTCAGCCTTGCTTTGATTGAATAATTCATCCATGTGCCGTAAGCTGCCGGAAGATCGCTCTTGGGGAAGCTGTTATAGCTTGAAACAAATCTCTCTGCATCCTTTATCGCTTCATTGGCGTTTCGGTAAACATAGTTTGCGGATGCAAAGTCCTCAAACTCATAGAATCTGTATGCGCTGTCATAGGCAGCGAAGGGATATGTTGTGCTTCTCGGTGTAAGATCTGCTTTTGAGAAGTTGGAATATACGCTGTAAGAATCATTATATCCGTCTATAGTTTCGGTTGCGGGTGTTACTGTTGCGCTGTCAAGATATGACTTGCGGAGATAAACCGTATATGTGGTTGTGCCGTCATCCGCTGTTTTCTCAAAGACATATGCGTTCTTCAAAGCGTTGATTATATCCATTGCAGAAGCCATATCGGGATAGTTGCCGTAGATTGCGCCGTTGCTGAGCTTGATATCGTAAGTGATGCCGTCTGCATTCTTAACTGCCGTTGCATTGCCGTCAACAGCCGCTCTGGCATCGTCTCTGTTGGTAAAGGTTACGCCCTTGGTTGCGTTGATATTTTCGGTAAAGCTCTTTATATATCTGTCAAGATCGTCAACCTTATAATATGCAACACCCTTTGAACCAAGGTATTCCTGATCATAGGGCTTCTCATAAATCTGAGCTACTATGAGAGGAAGAGCCGTGGAAAGAAGCATTACCTTATATGTTTCAAGATACATTAAGAGATTATCAACAAGAACGGGAAGCGAAGCTGTTTCACTGCCGGTTGCCATAAGCGCATCAAGAGATGTTATATTTGTGATATTGTTACTCTTAACAACATTAGTTCTGCCGTTCGGAAGAAGAAGACCATGGTCGTTGAATACCATTGCAAGAACACGGTCAATAACTCTGAGAAGAACGGTAAGAAGAGGCTGATTAAGCTCTGCATCAGCCGCAGTATTAACTGAAAGCAAATTAAGAATTCCCTGAAGGTCAAACTCTATCAGGTTGCCGAGCAGCCACTCATTGATAAACTGGAAAGAACCTGTGATATTCGGCGTCCATGAAACGGGGATAAGCTTAAAGAGCGTTGCGTCAATAAGGTCATAGATAGCGTCAAAGTTTGCGGTTTCCTTAAAGACATGGTTTGTATAATCGGAATAAATCGCATTGATAAAGGTATTCATTGCATCCTTCCAAGTGCCGTCACCTACGAGAGTGCCGGTTGCGGAATCAAGAGTACCGGTCAGCATGGGCATATATCTGGTGAAGCCCCAGCCGAGGAATTCGCAAGCGAATTTTTCAAGAGTTGTGTCCGTATCAAAACGTAGGCTGTTGAGCTGGAACACACCGTTAAGGCGAGCGGCTCCGAAGGAAGCAACTATATCAAGCGCTGCCTTGGGAATTGTTACGCCGTGCTTATCAATCGTGTAGGGCAGAGGCTCAATCGTCTTTCCGCTTGCGTCAACAAGATTTGCAGCCTCTCCGTTAACCGTAACATCATGATACGCATCAAGGCGTGCATAATAATTGTTTTCGGGAACCTTGGTTGCGGCAAGACCTGCAAAGCCGTATGCAAGAACGCTCGGGATATCCTGCGTCCACTCCGGGAAGTAGCAGCCGTCTATCATATCGTTCAGCGCCATTTTAATGAGGCAAGCATATACCTGGCTCTTGGTTATCTCATAGTTGGGTCTGACAAGATCGGGGTTAACATAGTTTGCGCCCTTCTCATCGGTGGTATTAACGGGCATATCGGTTGAAAGATAAGAATAAGCGGTTATTGTTTCAACCTCGTTGATTACCTGCTTCTCTGTGGGATAAATAACCTCGCCTGTTTCGTATGTTACATAGGTCTTATCAACCTTTGTTTCATCTTCCTGGGCAACGAGATTAAGGTTTGCATCATAATACCATACTCTGTTGAGATCATCTGAGCTGTACGCGAGATTGGCAGAGCTTTCAAAAACACCCATTCCGGGAAGAAGGTTAATAGCGAGTCTGGCGATATCGCCGAGAAGTGACATCAGGTTATCCTGAATATGGATTCCCATATAGTCAATCTTTATAAAGGTATCAAGTCCGCCGTCGTTAAAGAACCAATCAAGGAGTGCGTTGATTTTGCCGACGGGTGTTGAGTTTTCTTCTTCCGTGTAAGTCGGAGCGGGTGCGCCGTTCTGAACGGCAAGACCCTCAACCGCACCGATAATGGTGTTAAACATAACATCGCTGAGCATTGCGGGGTCACCCATGGGATACTGCTCGGTTATTTCAATATCAAGAGCATCAACCAGAACATCGGAAAGCATGGGAGCAAGCATTCCGTCAAGAACGCCCTTGAGGATGTTATGAACGAGCTGATAGGTGTTCATTGTGCAGTCTTCAACAGCACCGTCGCCGTCTCTGTCTGCCTGAATGGGAGTTGCGGTGATATCAACGCCGCCCGGCTGATTTCCAACGGCAGGCATAAGAGCAGTATGGTTAGAACCGAGCAAAGAAAGCGCACCTGTTTCGGCGGTGTCTCCCGTGCCTTCGATAAGCGCCCAATTAAGAAGCTGCTGAACCGCGCTGTCAAGGGTTTCACCTGCAGGGATTTCGGTTGCGCTGTCGTTAACAAGCAACTTATAAAGCGTAAGTTTAAGATATCCGCCGAGATCCTTAATCATAGCGGGGATAGCGCTGTTAAGAGCACCCCAGTTATATGTGCCTGCAACTATTTTTCTGAGAGCGGGGCGCATATTGTTGAGCCAGAGAATGAGCATTTCAAGAACTTCTTTATCAGATGAGTCCGTTCTGTTAATTGATCTTGAAAGACCGTCGGAATGAATCTTTGCGCTGCCTTCAAGCAAATCACCGAAAGCGTTGAAAACATTAGCAACGCCTACGAGGAAAGCTTCATCAAGGTCCATTATGAGACCGGTGATGGTCCAAACAAGGTTATCAATGCTTCTGAGGTCGATGTAGTCACCGTTTTCGCCGGCACCGTTCGGTCCGCAGAGCTTGTTGACAGCCAAAAGACCCGTTACATTCAAGCCGGCAAGATCGTTAAGTTCTTTGCCTGTGATAACGATATTGGCGTCTTTGAGAAGGTTATCAAGCAAGTCAAGCACATAAGCAGCACCCTGCTCATAGCTGAAATAATACTTGCCGTCAGAACCCTGATGGGGAATGTGGTAGTTATCGTTCGGTGAAATAGAGCCGTCACCGAGAACCGACTCTGCTTTATAAGCATAAGTCGGAAGGCAGGCTGCCGAAATGAGCATAACAGCCGCCAACAAAACTGCCAAAAGTCGTTTTGCCTTTTTCATATTTTGCACCTCCATAAGATTCCGCGCCAAACGGCGCGCATGCGGTCTGAAAATCAAACCCGCAAAGGCATATGATGCCTATTTCTACATCGCCATTTTATAAAGAAGATGTTGCAAATGCCGTGCAGATTTTTTAACATTTAGTAAATAAATTATGAACATTTTGTTAACAACGACATTTAATAGTCATTATTGACAAACAATCGAACAATATTTTGTTAATTGTTTACAAGAGAAATCAGCTCGTCAAGATTGTCAATTAACGGCACTCCCGCAGCTTTCAGGCGTGAAATATGCTCGTGACCGCTTGTGAGCAAAACACAGTCCGCTCCAAGCTCTGCCGCCATTTCCGCATCGTGCTCAAGGTCGCCGACAACGAGAACGGCGGAGCTTTCGGCACCCTCTTTTTTGAGATATTCAACCGCTCTCTCAACCTTTGAGCCGGCAAAGTAATCCCCCGCTCCGAGCACCGCGTCAAAGCTGCCGTAAACGCCGTATTTCCTCATATCCTCAATAATCCTGTCATAATTTGACGAAGAAACCACTACCTGCTTTAATCCGAGCTCCGTAAAGGTTTTTATTGCTCTCACAGCGCCTTCGGTCAGGGAACAATTCGCCAAATGGCGCACATATCCCTCGTTATATTGTTTTATAATCAACGAATAATCCTCTTTTTCAAGCTCAAAGACTTTTTCATAAAATTTGATTATCGGAACACCTATACATTCCCTGTAATAATCCGCATCAATCGGCGGCTTGCCGCGCATGGCAAGCATATCGTTAACGCTCGCAAGCGAGGCTCCGATATCATCAAGCAAGGTTCCGTTCCAATCCCAGATTATGTGCGTATATTTCAAAATTTCTGCCCTCCGTGTTGATATTACAATATAAATTTGCTATTATAATTATGGTGATATTATGAATACATTTGAAAAAATCTATTCCGTTGTTAAAATGATACCGAAAGGAAAGGTTGCTTCCTACGGCACGATTGCCGCCCTTGCGGGAAATCCGCGCCTGTCAAGAGTTGTGGGCTACGCGCTCCATGTGAACCCCGAGCCGGGCAAAATTCCCTGCCACAGAGTTGTGACGCGCAGCGGCGAGGTGTCAAAAGCATTTGCTTTCGGCGGAGAAAATATGCAGCGGCAGCTCCTTTCGGAGGAGGGAATTGAATTTCTCGATGACGGGCGCGTTGATATGGCACGCTTTGCGTGGCACGGCGAATAAAATTCACGCCGCAGTTATTACTCCCTCGTCGGAAATATTAACGCCCTGAGGCTCATAGCTTTCAACACGGTCAAACAGCGCTCTGCGCTCATCATAGGCAGTCAGAAGTCTTGTTTCACAGTCTTTTTGAAGTAAAGGCGTGAGCAGAACTTCTGTTTTCATTTCACGGTTAATTTTAAGAGTTATAACGCAGGAATCAAGTGTTTTGCTGTTAAACCAGAAATTGCCCACGCTGTAAACTATCGGCGCGCCTTTATAGAATTCCATTCCTTGCAGACAATGGGTATGCCCGCCGATAACGGCGTCGGCGCCCGCGTCTATGTATTCACGCGCCATCTGAGTCTGCGCCGGTTCAAGCTTTGTTGAGTTTTCCGTTCCCCAATGGACATAGACTATCAGAATATCGCATTGTGCGTCGGCTTTCCTGATTGCTTCAACAAAATCCGCGCTGTTGTATGTGCCCATTATTCCGGGCTTGTCCGCTTCGGCAACGGGGGTAAAATAAATCTTTTCGGCTCTGCTCGCCGCAACAATGCCGACCTTGCAGCCGTTGACAATGAAATAGTGCCCCTGCGCCGCCTCGCCGAGATTCATTCCCGCTCCCACATATGGCATACCTGCCGCTTTAAGATGCTCCATTGTATCTATAAAAGCGGTTTCGCCGAAGTCATAAACATGGTTGTTTCCGAGAGACACTATATCAGCGCCCAAATCCTTGAGAATTTGTATTCTCTCGGGCTTTGCCTGAAAAGTCCATGTCTTGTTTTTCAGCGGTTCGCCGCGCGTGCCGATTGAAAACTCGTTGTTGATGAGAAAAACATCGCAGGCGTTGAGATAATCAACCACGGCTTTGTCAATGCAGTTGAGCACTCCGCCCTTTTCCGCCGCGTGAGCCATGGGTCTGAAATTGGTGTCAAGCAAAATATCGCCCACAAATGCAACGCTGAAGGCATCCGCGCCGTTATCTCCGAAATCGGTTATGTTGGCGGCATTCTGCGTACCGTCAAGCTTATCAAGCATAACATGATAAGAATATCCCGTTGCTTCAAGCCACGAGCGCTCGCTGTATGAGCCGCTTTCGATATCGCTGACGAGTTTTTCCGCGGCGTCCTGACCGAGAGAGCGCAGAAAATCAGCCGTCATATTGCACTTTGCCGCAGCAGACACCGTGTAAGCGGCTTTTTCGTAATCAAAGGCGGGAGCTGCGGCAAACAGCGCCGTGTCTCCTTTGATTTTACATCCGCAGAGAAAACACAATAGTAATGTTATTATAAAAACATTTGATACAACTCTTTTCACAAAACCAACCCTCTCAAATAATTATTCCGTAGTCAAAAGCTTTTCAAGCTCGATTATTTCCGTCAGTTCAAGGCTGACCGCTTTCATATATTCAAGCATTTTCTCATCCCGCGCAAGAAATCTTGCCGTTTTGCCGACTTCCCGTATAAAGGAACGGTCGAGCGGTTTATCCGCCCTTGCGAGCGGGCATATTTTTGCCCTCGGATCATAAATTACTTTAATGCTGATTTTTTCGTTTTCCTCAAAAACAAGCGGGAAAAGAGGAAAAATTCGGCAGGCAAGCGGTCTTTCCTCTCTTTTGCACTCGCCTGAGCAAATAACCATGGGATAGCCGTAGTTCCCCTCGGTTTCACAGACCTCAAAGCCCTCTCTGTTTGTAAAAAATTCCTCCTCGCCCGGGTAAAGCCACATACCTTTACAGTCACCCCGGCAGCAGAGCCCGTCGCACAGCCTGCCGCAGTTATAAAATCCGAGCGGAGTTTCATGATAGAGTCGCTCATATGCGGCGGCAATAAGCGGATTATCGGGCATTTCCATAATTAATCATCCTTTCCGCAAAGAATTGAAGCGAAAAATTGCATAAGGTTTTGGGATGTTCAAGATATTTTTTTAAAATCAACGCGGTTTTTTGCCTGTTTTCGGCGCAAGAATTATCAATCAATGCCGCCGCACTTTTGATTAAATCAAGAGCGATATACTGCTTTTCAGCCCATGGAGCAAGCTCCGCAAGCATAGGGTCATCAAGTGTTTTCAGGGCATTATAGCATTTTTCAAGAGCCGATATATATTCCGAAATCGCCCGCGCCGCGCCGCACTCATCTCCCGAAAAAAGGAACTGCTGAGCCGAAGCTAACGCACTGTTCAGCATTGGAGAATTCTCAACCTTCAAGCATGAGGTCAAAAGGTTGTCAAGGAACGGCATAAGAGTCTCTTTTTTGTCTCCGAGTACAATTTCACAGGCGTTTTGCCAAGATGAAAAGCCGTCATATGCAATCGGATTCCATAGATAGTCGCAGACGGTGAGTAAAGGTATTCTACTTGACAGGCAGTATTCCATTGAGTTGGAGATAATCCCCTCCGAATAGCGGTAAAGCTCCTTTTCTCTGCCGCTCAGATAGCCGATATGCATTTCATTAAGCATCTCGGCGTCATTCACGGGGAAGTTATCCCAATAAAGCGGCTGACGGTTTGTTGAATTTTCAAAAGCAACCGCTTCCCGCACGGTCAGACTTTGAGAGCAGATATTTTCTCCCGTCCAGAATATGCTCACATCGGCGGGTATTCCTTTACCGAGCTTTGAAATATAATACTCGTCTCCCCTGCCGTGATATTGCAGAGGGCAAACCGTCAAGCGGCATTTTTGGTCAAGCTCCGTCAGAAAGCTGCGAAAACGGCGTATCAAATCAATGTGTGCATTGACCGCTTCACCGTCAAAAGCCGCTTTATCATCATCAAACCACAGATTTTCGGGAATATCATCAAGCAACAGTCCGAAATTCGCAACTCCGACTTCGTAAAGCTGCTTAGCTTTACAGCAAAGCCTTTCAAAATCAGCATCGGAAGAATATTTCATATTAAGTCCGGGTGCAATGCAATAATAAAAATCAACAAAATTTTCACGGCAAAGAGCCGCAAGCTCCGACAGGCGGCAAATCTCATTCTCGGGATAAAGCTCGCTCCACTTATCTCTGTGATACGGGTCATCCTTCGGGGCATAATAATATGTGTTCATTCCGTATGAAGAAAGCAGGCGAAGCATCATTTTGCGGTTTTCCTCGCTCCAAGGCTTGCCGTAAAAGCCTTCTATATAGCCGCGGACAGCGAAAAGCGGATAATCTTCAACCGAGCCGATAATAAATTCTTTGCTTTCGCACATTCTCTTTATCCTGTTAAGCGCCGCAAAAAGACCTCTGCGGCACGAAACGGTGACGGTGATTTTTACATCTTCGCCCTGTTTTTCGGAAACAATAAAGTACTTTTCGCCGCTTAATCTGCACGCGCTTTCAAGGTATTCGGTGCGCCGCGTATTTTCTTTGTTGATTGTTATGTAAAGTATGTTACCTTTACCGACTTTGCGGTTGAATTCATCTAAAAAAGCCGCCGCGTAATCGCTGTCGAAGCCCTCAATCGTGATTTTCTGCGGAGAAAAGGCAAGCATTTCGCTTATTTCGGCTTTTTGAAAAGCGGGATAAATCATAATGCTTTTATCTCCTTTTTGTATTTTGCAATAAGGGCATTGTTTATCTCGTCGCCGCCGTCAACATTGCTGCTTGAAAAAATATCGGGAACAAAGCCTTCCGACACGGCTATTTCAACCGCTCTCGCCTCAATCGCATTGAGAATTGCCGCTCCCGCCGCAGTTGAGGTCGGAGCAACTTTAAGCTCAACGCCGTCAATTTTAATACCGGCATCTCCGGGGCAGCCGCAGTTATCAATAACGGCGTCGCCCAGCTCAAACAGCTTTTTGCCGCTTGAATGTCTTGATTTTCCCGTTGCCGTGTGCTTCATATTGGTTATCACAACTGTGAAAACTCCGTTTTTTTGAGCGGTCAGCGCAAGGTCTATCGCTGCTCCGTTTCTTCCGGAATTTGAAAAGAGAAACAGAACATCGCCTTTCTTTATGTCGTTGCTGTTAAAAAGTATTTCGCCGTAGCCCTCGAGCCTTTCAAGCTCGGTGCTTTTTGACGCGCTCTCGTGGAGCATGAGCGAGCTTTCAAGGATGGGATTGACATTGGCGAGCCCGCCCGCGCGGTAAAATATCTCCTCGGCAAGCATATGGGAATGACCCGTGCCGAAGGCGTGAATTCTGCCGCCGCTTTTAAGTGCCAGCGCAACCGCCTGCGCCGCCTTTTCTATGTTATCCGCCTGTGAGAAGGCTATTTCATCAATTATCCTGCTCAGGTTTTCAAAATATTCGGCAGCCTTTGACATATCCGCAACCTCCGAAAATGATTTTTATTTAATTTTAAACTCTGAGCGCACAAATATCAAGTTTTTTTCGCAAATATTACTTTATTTTTATTACTTCTTATGATATAATTCAGTAAATCAAAATGAAAGGTGTTCAGCTATGAAACGAAGCAGCGGAATTCTGATGCATATTTCCTCGCTTTACGGCGACTATTCAATCGGAACATTCGGAAAAAGTGCGTTTGAATTCATTGATTTTCTTTCAGAATGCGGTTTCTCTGTCTGGCAGGTGCTGCCGTTCACCGTGACCGATGAATATAATTCACCGTATAAGTCTTTTTCGGCTTTCGGCGGCAATCCGTATTTTATCGACCCCGAAAAACTTTATGCCGACGGACTGATAAGCTCCGATGACCTTGAAAAATGCAGGCAAAACACGCCTTATACCGCTGAATTTGAGCGGCTGTCAAAGGAGCGTATGCCTCTGCTGAAAAAAGCGTATTCCAATTTCACGAACCGTGACCGAGCCGATGAATTCATCAACAATCACCCGCATTTGGAGGCGTTTTGCCGATTTATGACTCTGCGCTCCGAAAACGGATGCAAGCCGTGGCAGGAATGGGAAATCAGCGAAATAACCGACGAAGAAACGCTCGGAATGTGGAAATTCATTCAGTATGAGTTTTTCAGTCAATGGGCGGAGGTTAAGGATTACGCCAATTCAAAGGGCATCCGCATTATCGGCGACATACCCATTTATGTTTCCGATGACAGCAGCGATGTTTGGGAAAACCGCAGTCTGTTTCAGCTTGACGAAAAAGGCTATCCCCTCAGAGTTGCGGGAGTTCCTCCCGATTATTTTGCCGAGGACGGTCAGCTTTGGGGAAATCCGCTTTATGATTGGGATGAGCTGAAAAAGACGGGCTATGCCTGGTGGAAAGACAGAATGAATCACGCTTTGGAAATGTTTGACGGCGTGCGCATCGACCATTTCCGAGCGATTGAGGCATATTGGGCGGTGCCCGCAGGCGAAAAAACTGCAAAAAACGGAGCTTGGATAAAAGGACCCGGCATAGAATTTATTAATGCCGTCAAGCAGGGGCACGACGATAAGCTGATAATCGCCGAGGATCTCGGCGACATAACGGACGAAGTGCGCGAGCTGGTGGATGAAAGCGGATTCCCCGGAATGCGCGTTTTTCAGTTCGGTTTTCTTGACGGGAGCGACAGTATTCATCTGCCGCATAATTATATCGCCAACTCGGTTGCCTACTCGGGAACGCACGATAACAACACCTTGTTCGGCTTCCTGTGGGAAAGCAGCGAGGATGTTCGCCGCAGGGCTTTGGAATACTGCGGCTTTTCGGGCGGAGATTGGGGCGGAGCCTGCCCCCTGTTTTTGAGAGCAATTTTTGCAAGCGTCAGCAAGCTTGCGATTATCCCCATTCAGGATTTTCTGATGTACGGCTCCGACACGAGAATTAATACCCCCGGCGTTGCAGGCGGAAACTGGAGCTACAGAGTAACAAAAGAGCAGCTTCAGAACTCCGACAAGGAATTTTTTAAATCACTAAACAGAATTTACAGAAGGTAAGGAAAATGAAAACGGAAAACAGTTTTTTTGAAATCAGCGACAAAATCAAGGCGGCAGGCGAAGCCGCGCTTAAAAAAGCAAAGGCAAAGTTTGAAGAAATAGACGATATAGCGGAATATAACCAACAAAAGGTTCTTTCCGCTTTCATACGCAACAAGGTCAGCGAAGCGGATTTTGCAGGCTCTACGGGCTACGGCTACGGCGACACGGGCAGAGAAAAGCTTGACAGAATATACGCCGATATTTTCGGTGCGGAGGACGCAATAGTCCGCCACAGCTTCACCTGCGGCACTCACACCCTCGGCATTGCTCTTTTCGGTGTTCTGCGCCCGGGCGACACAATGCTCTGCGTTACGGGCACTCCCTATGACACAATCCACAGCGTTATCGGTCTGAGCGGAGAGGGCATGGGCTCTTTAAAGGATTTCGGAGTGAAATATGCTCAGGTTGACCTCGGAAGCGACGGCAGACCCGACCTTGCCGCAATCGAAAAGGCGCTTGAAATCAAGCCGAAAATGGTTTATATCCAGCGTTCAAGGGGATACAGCCTGCGCCCGAGCCTTTCGGTTGACGAAATCGGCGAAATCGCCTCGCTCGTTCATTCAAAATGCGATGCGGTTGTAATGGTTGACAACTGCTACGGCGAGCTTGTTGAGAAAACCGAGCCTACGCAGGTCGGAGCTGACCTTATGGCAGGCTCGCTTATTAAAAATGCCGGCGGCTCCATTGCAAGAACCGGCGGCTACATAGCGGGCAAAAAAGAGCTTGTGGAGCTTTGCTCTTACAGGGCTACAACTCCCGGACTCGGCAAAGAGGTCGGCTGCACTCTCGGTGAAAACAGGAATATGTTTATGGGCATATTCAACGCGCCTCATGTTGTAGGTCAAGCGCTTATGTCGGCAGTTTATGCCGCCGCTCTCTTTGAAAGCCTCGGCTTTGAGGTTACTCCGACAAGCAGCGAAAAGCGCTGCGATATCATTCAGGCGCTCTGCCTTAAAACCCCCGAAACGCTTATTGAATATTGCCGCGGAATTCAGAGCGGCGCACCGATTGACTCTTTTGTTGTGCCCGAGCCTTGGGATATGCCGGGCTATGACAGCAAGGTTATAATGGCGGCGGGCGCGTTCATTCTCGGCTCGTCAATCGAGCTTTCCGCAGACGCTCCCCTGCGCGAGCCATTTGCAGTCTGGATGCAGGGAGGAATTAACTTCCACTCGGCAAAAACGGCAATCAACCTTGCCGCAGACGGACTTTACAAAAAGGGGCTGCTTTAAGATATGGAATACAAAGGCATAACGCGTGATGCGCTTTTTCTGATGGCTGACAACCGCTTCAGAGATTCAAAGGAATACTATGAAGAACACAAGGAGCAGATTAAAGCCGCTATGACCGTGCCTATGCGCCAACTTGCCGAAATCATCGGAACAGAGCTTCTGACGGTTGACCCGATTATGAATACCGTTCCGTCAAAAATGGTTTCAAGAGTGCGCCGCGACACAAGATTCACCCACGATAAAACGCTTTACCGCGAAAATATGTGGATAATGTTTATGCGCCCGAAATATGAATGGCGCTGTTATCCCTGTATGTGGTTTGAGGTTACTCCCCGTGAATATTCGCTCGGAGTAGGCTTTTTCGGCAACGAAGCGGGGCTTATGAAGCTTTTCAGAAAGGCTCTGCGTGAAAATCCATCCGATTTTCTCAAAGCTGCCGAAGAGTGCAAAAAAGCGGGCGCAAATCTGAGCGCCGACAAATATAAGAGAGGCTATTCCGACTGCCCCGAGGGGCTTGAAGAATATTACAACTGCAAGGAGCTTTATTTTATTCTGTCTTCCGAAAACCTTGATGAGCTTGCGGATGAAACAATTATAAAAATAATGCGTAAAACTTATAAAGCATTCACGCCGATGTATAAATTTCTGCTCGGCGTTTCGGACAAATATTTTATCGAAGATAACCGCTGAAAAGGAGGAATTAAATGGATTTTTCGCATTTTAAAAGCGGAAGCGATATCCGCGGATTTGCTCTCGGCGACGAAAGCAATCCCCTTTATATGAGCGATGAAATGATAATGCGCTGCACGGCGGCATTCGTTTTGTGGCTCAAAGCAAAATCGGGCAAAAGCAGGCTTTATGTGTCGGTAGGGCATGACAGCCGCCTTTCCGCTCAGAGAATTAAAAACGCGGTAATTAAAGCTCTTGTGTCAAACGGAGTCAGCGTTGCGGACTGCGGTCTGAGCTCAACGCCCGCAATGTTTATGACAACGGTTGAAATGGGTTGTGACGGCTCTGTGCAGATAACCGCAAGCCACCACCCCAAAGACAGAAACGGCTTGAAATTCTTTACCCGTGACGGCGGACTTGACGGCTCAGACATTGCCGATATTCTCAAAAAAGCCGCCGAAATCCCCTCCCCGCTCGGCGCGGAAAACGGCGAAAGCGTGCCCTGTGATTTTATGAAACGCTATGCGGAGCTTCTGCGCGAAATGATTATAAACGGAGTTGACGCGTCAGACAGGCTCCATCCTCTCAGGGGAATGAAAATAGTTGTTGACGCAGGCAACGGTGCAGGCGGATTTTATGCCCGTGATGTGCTCGAGCCGCTCGGAGCGGATATATCGGGCAGCCTTTATCTCGAGCCTGACGGCAACTTCCCGAACCATGCGCCGAACCCCGAAAATTCAGAAGCCATGGACTGCGTTTCTAAGGCAACTGCCTCGGCGGGCGCGGATATCGGCGTTATATTTGACACCGATGTTGACAGAGCCGCCTGCGTCGGAAAAGGCGGATTTGAAATTAACCGCAACCGCCTTGTTGCTCTTGCTTCAAAAGTTGCGCTTGACTCCTGCCCGGGCGGAACAATCGTCACCGACAGCGTTACCTCGGACGGCTTGGCTGAATTCATTGCCGAAAACGGCGGAAAGCATCTGCGATTTAAAAGAGGCTACCGCAATGTTATCAACAAGCAAATCGAGCTTAACGAAAGCGGAATTAAATGCCCGCTTGCCATGGAAACCTCCGGTCACGCGGCGTTTGCCGAAAACTATTTTCTTGACGACGGCGCTTATCTTATAACAAAGCTTATCATTCTGTCCGCCGCGCTTGCAAAGCAGAGCAAAAGCCTTGAAAGCCTTATTGAAAATCTGCGTGAGCCGGTTGAAGAAAAAGAACTGCGCTTCAAAATTCTGAGCGACAACTTCAGGGACGAGGGCGAAAAACTGATTTCGTTTTTGGAAAATAAAGCTGAAAGCATCAGCGGCTGGAGCGTATGCCCCGATAATTATGAGGGAATAAGAATAAAAACCGACAGCTCGTGCGGAAACGGCTGGTTTCTGCTTCGCCTGAGCGTTCATGACCCGATTGCCGTTCTCAATTCTGAAAGCGATGAAGAGGGCGGAATTATAAAAATGTGCTCAGACATTCTCGCCGCCGTTTCTCAGGCGGACAACATTGAGATGTTTGATATAACTGCTCTTAAAAATTTTGTTGAAAAGGACGGAGAAATATGAATTCAATTATTGCAGCATTTATGTCTTTGATAACAGCAATTCTTTCGCTGTTTTATGTTCCCTCTGAGCTTAAAAGCGTCAATCCCGCCGTAATCCCCGAGCCGTCAATAACTCAGGATGTAACGGTAATGACCTATAATGTTTATGTTGCGGGCACGGGCGAGCGTTCCCCCGAAAACCGCACGGCGCGCGTTGTTGAAAACATCCGCAGATATATGCCCGATTCCTTCGGCTTGGAGGAGGCTGACGAGGGCTGGGTTGAGCGCATTGCCGAGGCAATGCCCGAATACGCCTATGTCGGCAAGGGCAGAGATTATAACGGCGGCGGTGAAGCAAGTCCCGTATTTTATAAGAAAGACAAATATGAATTGGTTGATTCGGGAACCTTCTGGCTCTCAAGAACTCCCGACATACCTTCTCACGGCTGGGACGCAATGATGAACAGGGTTTGCTCCTATGCTGTTTTAAAAGATGTTGAAACAGGCTTTGTTTACGCCCATTTCAACGCTCATTTTGACCATATCGGTCAGATTGCCCGCCTTGAATCCGTTGCCGTTGTTGCGGATAAGATTTCAAAAATAAGCCAAAACTATCCCACGGTTTTCACGGGCGACCTGAATTCCGACGAGGGCTCGGAAATGTACCAAAAAGTTCTTGAATGCGGAATGAGCGACACAAAATATCTCGCCGAAACCGCCGATAACTGCGGAACATATCACGGCTACAGTGAAGCAACCGAAAAGACGAGAACAAAGCCGATTGACTTCATATTTGTAAACGCTCTTGTCAGCAAGGTTGAAAGCTATACCGTTGACAGAACCTTGATTGACGGTATCTATGCGTCCGACCATCATCCCGTAATAGTAAAAATGACTCTTTTTAACGGAGGTAATGTATAATGTACAGAATAATGTCATTCAATGTTCTCTGCGGAGGCAAGGACGGTCATTGGTGGACCGGCCGCACCTCTCTCGTTTGCCAAATCATCAAAGAAGCCAAGCCGTCATCATTCGGCGTTCAGGAGGCTCATATAGGCTGGATTCACGCGCTCTGCGAGGGTCTGCCCGAATATGATTATGTAGGCGTAGGCAGAGATGACGGAAAAGAAGGCGGCGAATTCTCCGCGGTCTTTTATCTGAAAGACAAGTTCACGGCGAGCGATTTCGGCAATTTCTGGATATCCGAAACTCCCGAAAAGCCCTCAAAGGGTTGGGACTCCGCCTGCATACGGAACGCAACCTTTGTTCGCCTCACCGACAGGGAAAACGGAAAATCCTACATTCACTTTAACACTCACCTTGACCATGTGGGCAGAACAGCTCAGATTAATGGCGCAAAAATGATTCAGGAAAAAGCGGCGTCCTTCAAAGGCGTGCCTGTTGTGTGCACGGGCGACTTCAATGTTTTACAGGGCTCGGACTGCTATAAAACAATGATAAGCGGTAATATGGGCGACGCGCGTTTCATGGCGCCCGACAGCGACGATAAGTGGACTTTCCACGGCTTTATGCCCGAGGAAATCAAACACATCATCGATTTTGTGTTTGTTGACGAAAAAACCGTCAAGCCTTTGAAATTCAGGGTTATCGACAAAAAAATTGGCGGAAAATTTTATTCCGACCACAATGCAATTTATGCCGATATTGAGCTGAAATAATCAAAATTATACACTTATTCGTTTTTGTTTCTATTGACAATCATTAATCAAAATGCTAATATTTAACTGTTAATCAGACAAAGGCGTTTTGATTTTTTCAATCGCCTTATTTTTGTTTTTTAAGGAGGATTTCCTATGGATCTCAAAAAACTCATTGAAAAGAAGGATCAGGCGGCAAAATATATGATTGATGAAATCACTCATATATGCAAAACCTTTGAAAAGAGAGCTCCCGGCTCCAAGGGTGAGCAGCAGGCATGCGAATACATGGCTGATGTCCTCAAAAAAGACTGCGGATGCGAAAAGGTTTCGGTTGAGTCCTTTAAAGAACATCCCGGCGCATTCTACGGCTGGATTTTCTTCACAATCACCTTTGTTCTTCTTGCCATCGCTTTTTTCTTCTTTGCACCGATTATTTCTCTGCTTCTTATTATTGCAGGTCTTGCCATTGTTCTTCTTGAGTTCGGTGTTTACAAAAAGGTTATTGATCCCCTCTTTAAAGAGAAAACAGGCCACAATGTAACCGCAATCAAGAGCTGCACGGGCGAAACCAAGAGAAGAATAATCTTCAACGGTCACCCCGACGCGGCATGGGAATGGCCCGTTAACTATGCATTGGGCGGCGTCGGCTTTGAGGGTCACGCAATCATCTGCGGCGTCGGCGCTGTTTATTACATAGTTCTTTCAATCATTTATCTTGTAAAGCACGGCGTTGGCTTCGGCGCTGCCGATATCTCCGACCCGATTGTTAAAGCGGCTCTTTGGGGCTTGATATTCGTTCCTTTCCTTTTCGGTCTTTATTTTATGGTTAACTACCGCAGAGTTGTTGACGGCGCAAACGATAACCTCTCCGGCTGCTATATGGGCATTGCAATTCTCAAGGCTCTTAAAGATGAGGGCATTGAATTTGAAAACACCGAAATCGGCGTTGTTCTGACAGGCTCTGAGGAAGCGGGTCTTCGCGGTGCAAAAGCATGGTGCGAAGCGCACAAGGGCGAATTTGACGATGTTCCCACCTTCATTTTCTCCTATGACACCATTCACGATCCTAAATTCCTTATGACAAACTACCGCGACCTTAACGGCACGGTTGCTGCCGACAAGGATGTTTCCGACCTGTTTATGGAAGCTGCCGAGGCTGTAAATATTCCCTGCAAAAAGGGCTGGGTTCCCCCTCTCGGCGGTGCAACGGATTCAGCGGCGTTTGCTCAGGCAGGCTTCCGCTCAACGGGTGTTACGGGTCTTAACCACAAGCTCGAAAGCTATTATCACACAAGACGCGACAGCTATGACAACATGGACGCACAGGGTCTTGCCAACTGCTATGCAGCAAGCATAAAGGCGCTTGAAATGTTTGACGCAGGCGCAAAGCAATAATTATCTTTATAACAAGAAACAAGCAGCCGACGGATTAAAACCGTCGGCTGCTGATTTTATAC
>JAEDGK010000032.1 GCA_016297555.1 Clostridiaceae bacterium | reverse complement strand
TTTTTTCGGGCAAAACATCGCCCCCTTCGTTTGTTTTTAACTGCCGCTTTTATTATGTACACGAAACAAAAGCGGAAAAGGTGACAAAAAACTTTTAAATTCAAAAGGCGCTCCGATAGGGAACGCCTTGAATTTTAATGACTCATTTGCAATATACTTTTAATATCTCGCCGATATAGATTTTATGGTAATCCTTTTTGGCATAGTTGCTTTCGATTGCCGCATCTTCAAAGCCTGCGGGGTCGATAAACTGCGACGCCATTTTGCGGCACACAACGGTATATTTCGCCTGCTCAAAGGTTACTCCGCAGTCGGTAAAAACGGGAGTCAGCCCGCACGCCGCCGCCTTGTCAATGTCTCTGCCGCTCTTTGAGCCGCAAAGGCGCAGAGCGTCCTTGTATTCCGCTCCGTAAAAAGAAAGAGTGAAAATATCCTCTTTTTCGAGAAATTCATAGGTATATCTCTGAGGACGGACGAAAATAAAAGCGGCGTCCTTTCCCCAGATTTCGCCGAGCGCGCCCCAGCTTACCGTCATGGTGTTGAACTTTTCTTCATTGCCTGCGGTCACAAGTCCCCAGCCGTCTGCAATAAGCTCAACGGGGCTTTCTTTGATGTCTCTGACATTGATTTCTTTCATCGGTTTATCCTCCTGTTAAGGTGAATGGAATAATACGAACCGTGATTTTCACGGGCATATTTTCGTTCACCCTTCGTTAAAATACTCGCAAATCCACAAAGGATTTGCTGTGTTTTGTGCCTTGGTTGACCAAAAATCTGCTCCGTGAAAATTCTTAGACCCGAAAGCGAAGAATTTTCAGACGATTTTTGGTTGTTGAGGTTGCAGGAAGGCTGACGCCTTTCAATGCCGAAACTCCGAAAAGCGGCGAAAAGACTCGCTTTCGGGCAGGTTCGGATTACTCCATTCACCTTAAATAAAAAACAAAATATTAATTAATTGTAAAATTTCTCCAAAAGACTAAAACGGGCAATTTTAATTCTCAGATATCAAAATAAATTTGGGCATTTACGGTATAATCTCAACTGTATAATTAATTATATCATATTTTTTTGCCGCTGTACAGTATTGTTTTTACGCATGAGAAAGAGATAACAAAAAATGAAAAGGAGATGTTAAAATGTCGGAGCAGAATATTCCGGAGGTCAAGGGATATCTTAGAGATTTTATGCTCACGGTTCCCAAAGAAATTTATTCATGCACGGGAATAAAAATTCTCGGCAGGCGGATTAAATCACTCTTGTTTTCGACAGACGCAGGCATAATCCGCAACACAAATGCCGATGCTGTTATTGCCGTTTATCCGTTCACTCCTCAGCCTGTTATCACTCAGGCGGTAATGACTGCGGCGGATGTGCCCGTTTTTGTCGGGGTCGGCGGAGGGCTGACTCAGGGTCAGCGCGTGATAAATCTTGCGCTTCACGCCGAGTATCAGGGCGCGCTCGGAGTGGTTGTAAATGCGCCTACAAAAGACGAGGTTATATCGGAGCTTAAAAAGCTGATTGATATTCCCGTTGTGGTAACGGTTGTTTCGGATGTTGACGATATTGAGGCGAGAATTGCCGCAGGTGCGGATATTTTTAACGTTTCCGCCGCCGCCAATACGCCTCAGATTGTAGCCAAAATAAAGAGTATGCACCCGGATTTCCCCGTTATTGCAACGGGCGGGCAGACGGGCGAAACAATTCAGAAAACCATTGACGCGGGCGCAAATGCCATAACATGGACTCCGCCGTCAAACGCAGATGTATTTAAGGATATTATGGCGGCTTACCGCAAAGGTCTGCCGCATCCGTAAAAAATTTCAAAAATCTTGAACTTTTTTGAAAACGGTGATACAATAATATATTATGTATATGTATTATATTCCTGATTTTGTAAGGAGGCTAATCGCTTGGATAAAGAAAACATGAACGAATTCCCCGAGCAGGAAGCGGATTTAACCGCTGACGGGCAGGAGAATTTACAGGCTGCCGAGGAACAGGCGCCGGAACGGGAAATCGGCGATGACGAAGCAACCGTTTCGGATGAACAAACGCAAGTCAGCTTTGAAGAAACAGCCGAAGAGCCGGAGGACGGCGACGGCGACGATGAGCTTTGCCTTGTCTGCGGCGACAGAAAGAGAGCCGAAGGCAGTGATTACTGCCCCGAGTGCGAGGCGATTATGCTTTCTCGCAAAATACCGCTTTTAGGCTGGATATCGGGACTTGCGTGCGTTATTGCAAGCGTTTTTGCTCTCGTGCTGGCAATGCTCGTGAGCGCTCCCGTTTTGCAGATTGCAAGGGGCGACGCTTATGCAGATGATAAACGCTGGTACAGCGCATACAAAGAATATCAGGAGGTTGACTCCGTTGTTGCCGAGGTTAATTCTGCGTTGGGCGGCGAGTCTCCGTTTGTTCAGACGGGTTCGGGGCTTGATGTGCGTATTGTAAACACGGTTGCCAACTGCTACACTCCGCTTGAAGCGGTTTCCGTTGCAGAGTCGCGCCTCGGGTCAGACAAGATGTCAAAGCTCCCCTCACTTAAAAAGTATAACGAAATACGGGAAGAATATCTTTCTTCATATGAAGCTCTTGCCGATGCCATTGAAGCAATGACTTCGGGAGAAGCCGACGCTCAGACAACCTATGCGGCATTTGAAGCCGCCCGCGGCAAAGAGGGAGTAAGCGATGTCTACCTTAACTTTTTCCTCTTTAACGCCGCCGTTTATTATGAAGAAGGCTACGAAAAGCAGATTGAATATCTCGAAGCCGCCGAAAAAAGTGCAAAAGCGAGCAAGCGGGATTTCTCATGGCTCTATTATCAGGATTTTGCCGATGTGCTCTATAAAGCGGGCGAACCCGACAGGGCGATGGAATATCTTGATGTGCTCACGGAAAAGGACAAATCAAAATTCGGCGCATATGAGCTTAAAATGCGAATAGCTCTCTCGCAGGGTGATAAAGATGAGGCAAGTAAAATCCTTGCACAATTCAAGAATTACAATGAGGGCTTTGACACCGCTTATGTTCTTGAAGTTACCTTCCTGCGCTGCACGGGCGAGTTTGAAAAGGCAAAGCTTCTCTGCAAGGAAGCGCTGGAGGACTATGATTCCGTTCCCGAGCTTCACCGCCAGCTTGCTCTGCTTTATCTTATAGACGGCGATTATGACAACGCCTTTGAGGAGGCTTTTGCCGCTGATAACAACGCATATTATCTCTATGCTTATATGGGCGACAGCAGCGCTTACACGCCTCAGCTTAACAGCACGCTTTATCTCTGCACCTATCTTTGCAAGGAAAGCGGCAAAAAGGATACAGAAAACGCGCAATACATTGACGATATTCTTGCTTCGTTCAGCGAAGAGGACCTTACCGAACAGGTTAAGTCTATTATCGGCGGAGAAAAAACAGTTGAGGAAGTTCTTACGGAAGGAGGGTGTGATTTGGCATGACGGCACTTTATATTGCTTCAAAAATACTGACTTTCCCCGGGGCTTATATCAGAGGCTTCTGGGAACAGCTTACCTGCCGCATTCTCGGGCTGCCCGTTGAAATTCCGGGCTATCTCAGAATTGACGAGGCGTGCGGCCATGTTGAACACGCCATGGCTAAAAAAGGCTTTGCCGCATATCTTATGGCAACAGGCCCGGGCTTTATGAATTTTAACGCAGGTTTTGCTCTGTTTTTCGGAGGCTTTATGAACCTCAAATATATGGGCATAACTCCGTTTGATTCCGTTCCTCTTTTCATTCTTTATGTTGTTATGACCTATGTCGGAATTTCAATGCTCTGCAATGTTTTTCCGCTTGTTGAGGATGCAATGAATCTTTACGGTCTGCTTTATACGCAGAAAAAAGGCAACATTATCGGCAGAATACTTGCCTTCATCCCCACGGTTATAACCTACGCGGGAGCCTATGCGGAGAAATATTGCGTAACGCTTATTTTCTGGATTGTCTATATTGTTCTCGCCTTTGTTTTTTAACGGAATAATTCTACGGCTCGCGGGAGAATTTATCTCCTGTGAGCCGTATTTTTTATATATTAGGTGTATTTTGTCTGACTTTGAAAAAGGGGGATAATGTTGACATTGTGTCGAAACAATGATAGAATATACAGCAATGTGAAAAATTTCGGAGGACAAACAGATGAAAAAATTTTCCGCACTGTTGCTCAGCCTGATTTTGGTTTTAATGACATTTCTGCCCGTTACGGCAAACGCTCAGACGGTTTGCAACTGCAACGAGCTTCCTATAATATATGTCAGAGGCAGGGCGACCATTCTGCGCGATAAATCACAGCCCAGAGATGATGAAACCAATCCTGCATTGCCGTATCTTGCTCCCGGCAAGGCTGAGGAGCTTATAAAAGAGCTTGTTCCCGTTTATTACAAGTGCTATCGCAGCGATGATTTTGAGCCTTTCAGAGTTCTCTTTACGCAGAGAATGGCAGAGGTTTATGAGGATTATGCACTTGATAACAACGGCAATGTTAAAAACAACTCGGGTCTGCCCGACACCGATTATTGGCGCAATAAAAACATAATCGATAATCACAAAGCATCGACTGCGGTTGAAACTCCGAGGCAGGCTCACGATGAAATATACAAATACTTCTTCCAGTATGACTGCCGCCTTGACCCTTGCGATACCGCAGATGATTTATACGACTTCATTCAGAAAGTCAAAGAAGTAACGGGGCACGACAAAATAAAGATTGTCGGTCGCTGCCTTGGAGCGGGTATTCTCTCTGCTTACCTTGCTGAATACGGTTGGAGCGATATTTCCGATGTGCTCATTTACAACAGCATAATGAACGGAACCGCAGTTAACAATTCACTTTTTAACGGCGAGCTTTATTTTGACGCTGATGCGGTTGATTTCTTCGCAACTCAAAATCTTGACGATACGGCGATTTTCTCGCTTATCAAGCAGATAATAACCCTTGCAAACAAAACCTACGGTCTTGACATGACAATGGATTATTTTAACAAGACCGGCACAAAGGTTGCAAGGCTGGTTGTACCCGACGCAATGCGCGTCAGCTACGGCACCACACCCGGTTATTGGTCTATGGTTTCCGCCGAAAACTATATTGAAGCAAGAGATTATATATTTGCAGGCGTTGAGGACGAATTTGCAGGTCTTATCGCAAGGCTTGATAATTACTATAATACGGTAAGCTCAAAGCTTAACGATATGTATAAGCAGATGGAGGCTGACGGCGTTCATATCTATAATATCAGCAAATACGGCTATCAGCTTTATCCCATAATGGAGGACGCTGATTATCAGAGCGATATGATAGTTACCGTTGAGCAGCAGGCTCCCGGAACCACCTGCGCGCCCATAGGCTCAAAATTTGACGATGCCTATATTGCCGCCGCAGAGGAAAAAGGCACGGCGAAATACATTTCACCCGACAGGCAGATTGACGCATCCACAAGCCTTTTCCCCGACACAACATGGTATATAAAGAATATTGAACATAATAATTTTCCGCATATAATCGATGAACTGATTTACAGGATTATGCGTTTCAGCAGCGGAAGAATGACGGTCTGGGATAACAGCAGATTTCCGCAGTATCTTATTTATGCGGGCGAAGAAAACAACAATGATTCCATAAGACCCATGTCGGAGACAGATCAGGGCTATTCCATTGAGGAGCCGAGCTTCTTTGATCTGCTGCATAATCTTACAAAGAGCGTTATCGTATGCCTTGGCGAGCTTTTCAATGTGATTGTTGAAAGAATTAAAGCTAACTGATTACAACAATTAAATCAATCCCGCAGAAACGGAACGAAGCTCCTTTTCTGCGGGATTTTTGCTTTTTATCAGATGAAAAAATGCGGCAAACATAATGGGCTGTCCGTTAATCGGGCAGCCCGCTTTTATATGGGTTTAATTATTTGATTACGCTCCAAACAAGCTGCATAACCTTGCCGACAACGGAAAGCACAAAGTTTGTGAATTTCCATGTGTACTTAATATTGATTTTTGAAAGCAGGTTTGCAATGAAGCTGCTTGCGGAGTCGGAACACGCCTTATCGGCAGGGGATTTGTCTTCGGTCTTTTCAATTCCAAAGCTGTCAACGCGCTTTGCTTCGCCGTCGATTACCTGATAGGCGTTGTAATAGAGGCTGTCGCCCTCAACGGTAACGGCGGAGAACATCGGATATTCGCTGTTTACGATTGCTTCCGCTCTCGGGAACAGCTTATCCGTTGCCTCAACATCCTTGGTGGTGTATACCTTAACGCCGGAAGTGCCGCAGATTGCATAAATCGTTCCCTTGGGGTTATATTTCATGCGGTATTCAAGCCCGTCAAAGGCGGTTTCGCCCGTCTTGACGGGTACAACGGCGTTGCCGTTAAGAGCGTCGGTTCTCAGATATACATGGTCGTGACCCTGAAGAACCATATCAACTCCGAGATAGGGCAGTAACGCACTGAGCTGGTTTCTGATGCCGATAACATCGTCATCGTCATAGTGAGAGCCGTTTGAATACGGCGCTTTGTGAAGCGCAACTATCTTCCACTTTGCGTTGCTTGATTTGATATCGCTAATGAGCCAGTTTATCTGAGCATCGCTGAGCTTATCATCTGCCACATCGTTGGTGTTAAGAACGGTGAAGTGAACTCCGTTATAATCATAGGAATAGAAAACTCCGGTTTCTTCATCCTGCTCGGGAACATTCGGCAAAACGAAATTCTCCGAAATCGCCGCCGCTTCGTCCTCGTGGTTGCCGGTTGTAGGCATAAACGGAAGATTCATAAATTCATCGGTTGAATTGAAGAAATAATTCCAATGCTTGAAGTTTTCACCGTCATCAACCTGGTCACCGCAGGAAACGACGAACTTCCCGTCGGGATAAAGCTTTCTTGCGGTTTCAATAACGCCCGCATAGGTTTCATAGTGGCTTGCGCGCTGAGACTGCGGGTCGCTCAGATAGAAGAAGGTAAAGCCGTCGTCGCCGCCCGAAGCAGTTTCAATAACTCCCGTTTCGCTCCACCAGCCGCGTTTTGCGTCGCCTATGCGGTAGCTGTATTTTGTGCCGGGAGTAAGCCCGCTGAGCTTGATAGTGTGCTTAACATATTCCTTTGAGAAAGGAAGCAGACCGATAATGCCGAGATCGGCGCCGGGATAGGTTTTGTCAACCGTTTCTGTTATAGCCGTTATCTTTTTGCCCGTGGTCGGCTTGCCCGTGAATTCGGGGTTTTCGCTGTAAGGCACAAGCTCAATATCAGTTGCGGTTACGCTGTATTTGGTTATCCATGTGATGTTTGCCTGCGTTGCGGAATTATCGCCGAGAGTGACGGCAATGTTTGAGGGCAGGCGGAAATTTTCCTTTGAAGCCTCAACCTCAACGGGCCCCGTATAGGTCAAAACAGCGTGGCTGTCAAGCTCTTCTTCGGGATTTTCGTCAAAGAGGAATGAGGAAAGCATCCATGAAATCGTGTAGCCCCATGATTCAAACTGGCTGTAAGTGAGATATTCGTCAACCACAAGAGTATCTATTATCTCGTTAATTGAGCCGTAGCCGTCGGGAACGACGGGGAGAGAAAGCACGGAGTCAATCAGATTTGCAAAGCTGTTGTCGCCGCCGAGCAGAGCCTCGGTTACGCCCTGAAGAAGCCTGCCGAAAACATAGAAAAGGGTCTTGGGCGGGAAGAGAGCGCCGGGGTTGAAATCAAGATTTGAAAGAATTTCGTTCTCTATAAGGTCGGTTATGAGAACCTCGCGCAGAAGATTGAATACCTCAACTGCAAGCTCGCCGCTGTTGAAGCGGTCAAGAATATCGGAAACATAAGGATATTCCGAAATATTTTCATCGCCCCAATAATAGGTTACGAGAATTGTTGATGCGAATTCGCCGAAGGTGCAGCCCTTGCCGGTGGCGGGATAGCCGAGCACATCGGTGAGAAGCTGAGCGGGATATTCGCTGAGCTGATAGTCGAGTATTTTATTGATAAGCGTGTTGAGCTTTTCAAGCGTAAGGTCGGGATTGTTGATATAAACCTCGTCAACCTGACCTGCCAGATCGCCTATAAAGCCCATAAGATTGCTGCTGACCGTCAGAATTTCCGCGCTGCCGATTTCAAGACCGTTTGTTCCGAGCGCATCGGTTATTATTTTTTCAACATCAATGTTTTTGGCTTTAAGATAGGCAAGTAAGCCGCCCGCTTCGCTGATATCGGCAAAAAGCCCCGATATCATGGGATTTACCATATTTGCAACAAGCGAGCCGACGCCGCCCTCGCCAAAGGTTCTGCCGTAGGAATAGGTGAGCTTGAAGGGCTTGGGATATTCAATGCCGCTGTCGCTGACAACGGGCAGGAATTCATCGATATCGTGGGACTGCATATCCATCTTTATATTCTCGCCGTCCGAAACGAAATCAACGGTGCGGTAATAGTTAGGATATCCCGAAAGGGTGGGAGTGAGTATATCGTAAATTGTTTCGCCGTTGTCGGAGGTGTGCGAAACCGTGTCGCTCGCATGGAGGTGACCAGTGAACATATAGTGCATACCCGCATCGGCAAGAGTTTCGGCAACTCTCAGCCAGTCCTGAACAACGAAGGCCCAAAGGGTAGCTTCTTCAATGTCCGTATGGGGGATTAGATTGTGATGCTCCAATCCGATAATTGTTAAGCCCTTTGCTTTTGCGGCTTCACACTCTTTAACAATCCAAGAAAGCAGCTCGTCGCCTATTCTGCCGTCGGTCAGATGCTCATAGCCGTCCGCTCCGTTGTCGGGGCTGTACATACAGCTGTCAATGGCAATGAGTCTGTATTCACCGAGAGTTGCGGCATAGGAAAGCATACCGCCCTGCTTGCCCTGCGCGGGAACAAAGAAGCTGTCCGCAAGGTCATAGCCGAGATTTTTATAAATCTCTCTGAACTGCTCGGGTGAAGTCTTTTGAGCAGGCTCTTTTACGCCGTTTTCAAAGGTGCAGGCGTTGCTGTTGTTGATATCGTGGTTGCCGGGTGCAACAAGCACCTGAATTCCCGTTTCGGCTTCAAAGGCTTCAAGCTTTGCGGCAAGAGCCTTGTGACCCTCAAGCTCGCCGTCCTTTGTCAGGTCGCCGGGAATGAGAACATAGTTTTCACCGCCGTCAACGGCGCTTCTGAGAATTCCGTCAAGCGCGTTGTAAAGGAGCGAATCCGTGTCATCGTATTCCTTTTGCTTTTCCGTCACAAATTTCTGCCAAGCCTCGCCTTTGTCGCCCTTGAGAGACTGCGGGTAGTAGTGAATATCGGATACAACGCCGAAATGAATTGCCGAGGTATCCGCGCTGACTATCATGGGAATGCCGACGGCAAGAATACACACTGCAAGCAAAACGCTTACAACTCTTGTAACAAATTTCCTTTTCATTTGATTTTCTCCCGTATCAGATATTTTTAAGAAGAGGACCGATGCCTTTGACCGCTCTGGGGATATCTTTGAGAATCATTCTCAGACCCTTCTTTTCTCCGTTAAGGATTTTCAGAAGTCCCTCTGCCATCTGCTCGCTGAAAACTCCGCCGCTCATGCTGATAAAGTCGCGGATGGGAGTCTGAACTGCGATGGCTCTTGCCATTCCCTCGGGAACAACCTTGTTGAGCAAGCCGTAAAGCCTGCCGCCCCACTTTGTATGGCTTGCGTTCTCAAAGTTATCGGTTATATCAAGGGGAATATCCTTGCTCTTAACAGTCGGAGGAAGTTCTCTGCCGAGAACGGCAATAAACTGACTGTCGGGAACGCTCTGAACCTCGCCCGTGTAGTAGAGGGGAGCGGTTTTTGAATAGTCGGGAATGTCAGCCGCGGGAGCGGAAACATTAACCGTTGCCGAAAGGCGGATATCTGCGCTCGACGCGCCGACGAGAATGTCAAAATCTCCGCTCTCAACGCACCAATCGTTTGTGTTTACATTGAAGAAAGCAAACGCTCTCTTTGAAAGCTCAAGGGTGATTTCTTTAACCTCGCCGGGGTTGAGCCAAATCTTCTTGAAAGCCTTCAATTCCTTTTCGGGTCTGTAAATTGTGCTTTCCTTGTCGGCAACATAAACCTGAGCGGTTTCGTAGCCTGCAACGGCGCCCGTATTCTTAACCTTGAATGAAACGGAGAGGGTTTCGTTTTCGTTCATTGCGGATTTATCAAGCTTTATGTCGGAATATTCAAAGGTTGTGTATGAAAGACCGAAGCCAAACGGATAGCGGACTGCTTTTTTGGCTTTTTCGTAATATCTGTAACCGATGTAAACGCTCTCGCGGTATTCAACCGAAGCGGGATTGCCGGGGAAGTTATTCTTTGCGGGTGTGTCGGAGTATGCCATGGGATAGGTTTCGGCAAGCTTGCCGCTCGGATTAACAACGCCCGAAATGATATCGGCAACCGCGCCTGCGCCCGCCTGACCGCCGAGATAGGAGTTGAGAACGGCGGAAACACCGTCATTCCACGGCATTTCAACGGGTGAGCCGCCTGCAAGAACAACTATGACATTCTTGTTGACCTTGAGCACTTCGCTGACAAGGGAGTTATGAGCCTCGGGAAGCTCCATATGAGTTCTGTCATATCCCTCGGATTCATAATCCTCGGTCAGACCGATAAAGAGTATTGCGGTTTCGCATTTCTTTGCAAGCTCCGCCGCTTCCTTGATAAGAGCGGGATTTTTCTTTGCCTTTTTGATTGAACGCTCATAGCCCTGAGCATATTCAACATCGTAGCCCATCTTTTTAAGCTCGTCAAAGGCGTTATCCATCTGAGTGGGGTTGATTATTGAGCTGCCTGCGCCCTGATATCTGGGAATTTTGGAAAATTCGCCGATAACGGCAACCTTGCCGCTCTTTTTAAGGGGCAGAATACCGTTGTTTTTAAGCAGAACCATCGAGCAGCCTGCAACCTTTCTTGCAAGGGGCTGATCGTCCGCATCGTTATATTCAAAGTTTTCAACCGAGCCGTCAGCCGCCTTTTTGATGAGGTTGAGCATATTCAAGGCTCTTTCGTTTACAACCGCTTCGTCAAGCTCGCCGTTCTTAACTGCCTCAACGATTTTTCTTGCGCCCGAGCCGGAGGACGAGGGCATTTCAAGGTCATTGCCGTTTTTAAGACCGAGAACTCTGTTGTTGACTGCGCCCCAGTCGCTGACTACAACGCCGTCGAAGCCCCATTCGTCACGGAGAATTTCAATCTGGGTGTGCTTGTTTTCGGAGCCGTGAGCGCCGTTGATTTTGTTATAGGAATTCATAACCGTCCAGGGCTTGCCCTTTTTGACGGCGATTTCAAAGCCTGTCAGATAAATTTCGCGCAGGGCTCTTTCGTCAACAACGGAATCGCAGGTCATTCTGCGGGTTTCCTGGCTGTTGGCGGCAAAGTGCTTGAGGGAAGTGCCGACTCCCTTTGACTGAACGCCCTGAATGAAGCCTGCGGCAAGCTCGCCTGCAAGAACGGGGTCTTCGGAGAAATATTCAAAGTTTCTGCCGCAAAGGGGAGAACGCTTCATATTAATGCCGGGGCCGAGCAGAACGCCGACCTTTTCTTTAAGGCATTTTTTGCCCAGAGCAACGCCCATTTCATAAAGCAGCTCGGGATCCCATGAGCAGGCGGTGGTTACTGCCGTGGGGAAGCAGATGGCGGGAACACTGCACGAAAGGCTTGAGCCTGTTTTGCTGTAATCCTTTTTGCGCAGTCCGTGAGGGCCGTCGCAAACCATTATTGACGGAATGTCATATTTGTCCATTCCTTTTGTGTGCCAGAAATCTGCGCCGTCGCAGAGCTCTGCTTTTTCTTCAAGCGTCATCTGAGCAAGAATTTCTTTTGGATCTTTCATGTTGTCCTCCTTATTTATCTGTAGTTTCTTCTAAACCTAATATCTCGTCGGCGTCTCCGCCGTCAATTTCTTCAACCCCGCGCAGCTTTTTGCGGATTATTTCATTTCTCTTGCCCGCCTCGTCAAGCGACTTGCCTGCTTCGTCTATCTTCTGCCTTGCCTTTTGAAGCACAATGCTGAATTTATCATACTGAACCTTTGCGGCGGCAAGCAGAATACGAACCTCGTTTGCTTTTTCGTTAATGGCAACCGCGCGGAAGCCGAGCGAAAGTGAGTTGAGCAGAGCCGTAACCGTTGTAGGTCCTGCAATCATTACATTGAATTCTGACCTGATTTTTTCGGCAATGCCCGAGCGTGAGGAGGCGATTTCGGCATAAAGCCCCTCTGTGGCAAGGTACATTATCGCAAACGGCGTGGTGAGGGGAACGTTGATATATTTGGTTATGGTTTTCGCTTCGCTGAGAACCCGAGCTTCAAGAGCTTTGCGTGCGGCGGCGAGAGCTTCGGCGTCCGCCGAGTCGGCGGCGGAGCAAAGGCGCACATAATCCTCCATCGGGAATTTTGAATCGATTGGCAGATAAGTCATCTTTCCGCTCTCGCCCGAGGGAATATGAACGGCAAATTCAACCCTGTCTTTTGAGCCGGGAACGCAGACAAAATTTGTTTCATACATTCCGGGAATGGTTTGGTCAAGTATTGCGCCGAGCTGAACCTCAGCCCATGTTCCTCTTGCCTTGACATTTGTTAAAACTCGGTTGAGCGTTGTGACATTTGCCGTAACTCCGTTTGAAAGCTCCTTCATTTCGCCGAGAGATTTATAAACATTTTCGAGCCTGTCTGAAACCGTTTTGAAAGAGCTGTCAAGCCTCTGCGAAAGGGTGGAGGTCAGCTTTTCGTCAACGGTCAGGCGCATCTGTTCAAGCTTCTTTTCGTTGCTTTCACGCATTCTGTCAACGGCTTCCGTCAGCGCGCGGCTCTGCTTTTCGTTTTGCTCAATGTTGTTGAGCCTTATCGTGTTGAGCGATTCCGTGAGGACTTTTTCGGTTTTGCCCTGCTGTTCGGTGCTGTCAAGCCTTAGTCGCTCGATTTTTTCGCTCATATCCGAAAGTGTTTTTGCGGTTTCAAGCCGCATTGCCTGCTGACCCGACTGCATTTCTCGGCGGCTGCGCTCAAATTCTGCACCGAGTGAGCGGGAAAGCTCCGAGGTTTTTTCTGCAGCGCCGTCAATTTTGCGCTCGATTTCGCCCGTGTCGTTTTTGCCCTGCTTTGCAAGCAGAACGATAAGCAGAATGATAATTGCCGCGAGAAGCGCAATGATTATGTAAAATTCCAAAATAAGCCCTCCGATATACAATATATAGAAAATAATAACATATAATTAACAGTTTATCAATATTAAATTTAATATATTTGTAACACTTTTTATAAATTTATACCATATATCCGTGTTGCTATTTCTGCGAATGTGTGATAGAATTATCGAAGAAAGGCACGGAGGTGTTTTTGGTGACGGGTATTATCGGAGCAATGCACATAGAGGTTGAAAAAATCAAGAGCATTATGAAAATTGAATCCGTTGAAGAAATAAGCGGAGTTGAATATGCAGCAGGTGAGCTGCACGGCAAAAAAATCGTTGTCGCCGCCTGCGGAATAGGCAAGGTTGCCGCCGCAATGTGCGCGCAGACAATGATTATAAAATATTCTCCTGACAGAATTATCAACACGGGCGTGGGCGGAAGCCTGAGCGCAAAGCTCGCAATCGGCGATGTTGCCGTTGCTGAAAGCTTGGTGCAGCACGATATGGACACTTCGCCGCTCGGCGACCCGATTGGCTTTATTTCAGGGCTTAACATCATCAATATCCCGTGCGATGAAGCGGTTGTGCAGGCTCTTGAACAGGGAGTAAAGGCTCTGGGCGGAGCGGTAAAGGCGGTCAGAGGAGTGATTGCTTCGGGAGATCAGTTTATCGCAGACAACGGAAAAAAGAAATTTATTTCAGAAAATTTTGACGCCATTGTCTGTGAAATGGAGGGTGCAAGCATAGCGCAGGTTTGCTATACCAACGGAGTTCCTTTCGGCGTTGTGCGCGCGGTTTCCGATTGCGCCGACGGCTCGTCTCATATGGATTACGGCGAGTTTCTGCCCCTTGCGGCAGCTAATGCCGCGGCTATAATAGAGCATTTTGTTGCGAATGAATGCTGAAAAAATATAGAAATGAGGAATATTCTGTGAGTCAGGAAGCTTTGAACATACTTGAGATTTTCGTTATTCCCGCGGTCGTTGGTTTGATTATTCAGATTGCCTGTCTGAAAAGCAAAAAAGCGTCAAAAATTTTGATGATAACCGTTTTGGTTATGGCTGCGGCGGCTTGGGCTTGCGCTCTGCTTATAAACACCCACGGGAACGAAGGTCTTGGAATCCTTGCCATTATGTTTTCTCTTATTGCAGCCGGTTCGGCGGCGGCTTTTGCCGTTATCGGAATAATCCGAAAGCTCAAAAATAAATAATTCTTTAAGCTTGACCTTTTTATCCTTGCGTGATATAATATCAATACTTTTTACCGGCAATGACGGCGGTTTTTTCGCTTGCTCATTGCCGGATTTTGTTTTTAGACAATCTTATTATTATATATGGAAATAATAAATATAATTTGTTGACAATTCACAATCAATCTGTTAAAATAAATTTATAATATTTTTATTTTATAAGGAGGAATTATAAATGATTGATCAGAAAACACTTGCTTACATCAATCTTTATGCCGTGCTGGGTACTCTTGAAAACCTTTGCGAGCTTGCTCCCGAGGCTGAGAGTATTCTCACAAACAAAAAGCCGATTTCCATCGGTTTTGAGGTAAAGGGCGGTCCGAGTGCCACCATTACTTTCAATAACGGCAGATGCAGGATGGAGCAAGGCTGCGCCAAATGCCATGTTAAGCTTCCTTTCAGCTCTTGCGAAAAGTTTAACGGACTTATTGACGGAACCGTCACTCCCATTCCCTCAAAAGGCTTTACCCACATAGGCTTCCTGCTTAAAGACTTCACAAAGCTTACGGATTTGCTCAATAAGTATATGAGACCCGACCCTGCTGATCTTGAAAATGAAGATTTCTTCAGAATCAGCACCTCTCTTATGCTTTATACAATAACGGTTGCCATTGCCCAAATCGGCAATAATGATGAAATCGGCAAGTTTTCCGCCGACCATATGGTTGACGGCGAGATTGCTTTCAGCATTAAAAACGGCCCCGCAACCACAATCAGAGTTAAAAACCACAGACTTCTCGGCATCAAGAAGCCCTGCGAGGCTCCCAGAGCCATTATGGAGTTTGAATCCATTAATCTCGCAAGAGATTTGTTTGACGGCAAGGTCAATGCGGTTGCCTGCATAGGCAAGGGTGACATTGTGATGAAGGGCATGATTTCCATGCTTGACAATCTCAACAGAATTCTTGACCGCGTTGCGCTGTATCTTGCATAAGGAGGCTGCTGAAATGAGTATGAAAATAAATACATATGATAAGAGCCGCGAGCTTTTTGAAAGAGCGACCAAGGTTATCCCCTCGGGTCTTTACGGCCATCAGGGTCCTGCCGAGGGCTGCTGCATCCCCGTTTCTGCCTATCCGCTTTTCAGCTCAAAGGCAAAGGGCTCATATTTCTGGGATGTTGACGGAAACAAGTTTATCGACTATATGTGCGCTTACGGCCCCAATGTTCTCGGTTATAATGACCCCGATGTTGACGCGGCGGCAATGGCTCAGGCTAAAATCGAAAACTGCGTTACCGCTCCTTCAAGCAAAATCATAGAATTTGCCGAGTGCCTTGTTGATACCGTTGCTTCGGCTGACTGGGCATTCTTTGCAAAGAACGGCGGCGACACAACAACTGCCGCTATTATGACGGCAAGAGCCGCTACCCACAGAAAGAAGATAATTTTTGTCAACGGCTTCTATCACGGCGTTGCTCCGTGGTGCCAGAAGGTTGACTATCCCGGCGTTATTCCCGAGGATGTTGCCAATAACCTTTATGTTGATTGGAACGATTTTGAGGCTCTTGAAAGAATAGTTGCCGAAAACGAGGGCGAGATAGCCGCTTTCATCTCAACTCCCTATCTCCACGGCAATTTCATTGACAATGTTCTCCCCGCAGAGGGCTATTGGCAGAAAGTCAGAAAGCTCTGCACCGAAAAGGGAATAGTTCTTATCGTTGACGATGTAAGAGCAGGATTCAGGCTTGACCTTGCAGGCTCCGACCATTATTACGGCTTTGAAGCCGACCTTATCTGCTTCTGCAAAGCGCTTGCAAACGGCTGGAATGTTTCCGCTCTTTGCGGCAAGGAATGGCTCAAGAGTGCAATCAGCGGTCTTTCATACACAGGCAGCTATTGGATGAGCGCGATTCCCTTTGCGGCAGGTATCGCCTGCATCGAAAAGATGAAGAAGCTCAACACTCCCGAGCTTTTCCGCCAAAAGGGAACAATGCTTACCGACGGACTCAAAGCCGCTGCCGAAACAAACGGCTTCCATCTTTCGGTTTCGGGCGAGCCCGCGCTGTTCTACCTGATGCTTAAAGATGACGATTCGCTCATTCTTCATCAGGAGTGGATTGCCGAAATCGTCAAGAGAGGCGTATTTATGACTAACCATCATAACCACTTCATCAATGCTTCTCTTTCCGACGAGGATATCAAGCACACAATCGAGGTTGCCGAAGAAGCCTTCCATGTTCTTCGCAAAAACCATCCCGAGCTCGGATAATAATTCACATTATGTGAACTTTTCCGAAGTATTGGTTGTCTTTATTATTGAACCGTTTGGGCGGTCGGTATCCGCCCTTTAATATGATATAAACAGGAGGAATTTCCAATGGCATTAACAAAGCAGGAATGGCTGGCTCTTGAGAAAAAGGCTCACGAGCTGCGTAACCTTTGCCTTGACACCACTTATTGGGCGGGCAGCGCTCATATAGGCGGCGGCATGAGCGTTATGGATATGCTGACCATTCTCTACTACAAGTACATGAAGTATGATGTTTCCAATCCTAAGTGGGAAGACAGAGACCGCTTCATTCTCAGTAAGGGTCACGCAGGCGTTGCCTACGCGAGCGTGCTCTGCGAGCTCGGCTTCAACGATAAGGAGCAGCTCAAAACCTTCAACCTTACCAATTCCAAAATGGGAATCCATCTTGATTCTAACAAGGTTGTCGGTGTTGACGCTTCAACAGGCTCCCTCGGTCACGGACTTTCAATCGCTCTGGGCACAGCTCTTGCCGCAAAGGTTCTCGGTAAGGATTACAAAACATACTGTATTCTCGGCGACGGCGAGTGCGACGAAGGCTCAAACTGGGAAGCAGGTATGGCTGCCGCTCATTTCAAAGCCGATAATCTCATTTCGTTTGTTGACCGCAACAAGTGCATGATCGACGGCAAAACCGAGGATGTTATGTCCCTTGAACCTTTTGCCGACAAGTGGCGTTCCTTCGGCTTCATCGTTAAAGAGGTTGACGGTCAGAATATGAACGAGCTGTCAGAAGCCATTGACTTTGCTCTTGAAAACAAGGGCGCTCCCGTTATGATTATTGCTGACACCACAAAGGGCGCCGGCGTTGATTATATGGAGGGCGACTATAAGTGGCATTACGGCGCACTTGATGAGGAAAAATATCAGAAGGCAAAAGAAAGCCTTGAAAAATATTATGCCGCGCGTGTTGCTCGCGCAGAAAAGGAGGGCATCTGATTATGGCAGGAGGAATGACCTATACCGCTGTTGAATCAACCGCTTTTTCAACTGCTGAAATTTACGGAAAGGCTCTCTGCGAGCTTGGCGAAAAGCATCCCGAGGTTGTCGCTTTAACGGCTGACCTTGCAAAATCAACCAAAATCGGAATGTTCGGCGAAAAATTCCCCGACAGATTTTTCAATGTAGGTATTGCGGAGCAGAATATGTTCGGTATGGCGGCAGGTATGGCAAGAGCCGGCCTTGTTCCCTTCCTTTCAACCTTCTCCGTTTTCGCTTCTCTCAGAAGCGCCGACCAGCTTCACACCGACATCTGCTATCAGAATGTTAATGCGAAGATAATCGCAACCCATGCGGGAACCTCTTTCGGTCAGGCGGGCTCAACTCACCACGCCATCTGCGACCTTGCGGTTTGCCGCTCCATACCCAACCTGACGGTTATCTGCCCTGCGGACGGTCTTGAAACCTACAATGCCGTTCATGCGGCTTATGACAATTACGGTCCCTATTACATAAGAATTAACAGAGGCTTTGACCGCGTTCTTTATGACAGCACGGATTACGGCTTCGAGGTCGGCAAGGCTGTTACAATCAACGAAGGCTCCGATATCACCGTTATCGCCTGCGGCTCCTGCGTTTTCCAGGCATATCAGGCGGCAAAATTCCTTGAGGCTAACGACGGTCTGAAAGTCAGAGTTCTCAATATGCACACCATTAAGCCGATTGACCGCGAGGCAATCGTTAAGGCAGTTATGGATACCCGCCGCATCATCACCGTTGAGGACCACAATGTTGTGGGCGGTCTGGGCAGCGCCGTTGCCGAGGTTATCGTTGAAGCCGGCAAGGGCTGTGCATTCAAGCAGCTCGGCATTCCCGACAAGTTTGCACCCATCGGTCTCCACGAGGATATTATGTCAATCCTCGGCATTGACCAGAACGGTATTATTGCTGCTGTTCGTGAAGTTATGGGTAAGGACTTCGAACTCGACGACGACTGGGATGACGAAGCCTGATTTGGGCTCTTTTCACTTTCTCGCTCGGTCGCATATAGAAGATATGCTTCCCTCACTGCGAAAGCAAAAATAGCTCCAAATCCCGAGCCTGTTTTTACTTTTCGCT
>JAEDGK010000140.1 GCA_016297555.1 Clostridiaceae bacterium | reverse complement strand
TTTTCAGAAATTCTTCAATTTCTTTCAGCTTTTCTTCGCCTGATTTTCTGCCGATGTCATAAACGCTTTGCATAACCTCGGGGTTATGCTCAACCCTGCCGATTTTTAGCGGCTCGGGCGGGCGGATAACAATTATTTCGCCGCGCTGTTCTTTTTCACGGATATACCGTGTTTCTTCGTTATAGCTGATATGCCTTTGCGCGAGCACACGGGCAACGGCGGGATAATCCTTAATCAGAAGCCTCATTACAGGCGTTAAAGGGTTTTTCTTTTTAACAAAATCAAGCGGTTGAGTGAGAATAACAACATTTCTGTCATAGCCTATGCTTTCAAAATAACCGAGCGGGATTGAATCGGCTATACCGCCGTCAAGGAGCTTTTTATCTCCGATTTCAACAACCCGTGAGGCGAGCGGCATTGAGGCGGAGGCTCTTATCCATTCGAGCGTTTCATAATCGGCTTTTTCGCACTTGTGATAAATAGCCTCACCGTTTGTTACATCGGTGCAAACGGCATAAAAATCCATCGGGTTTGCATTGTATGCCTCAACATCGAAAACATCAAGCTTTTCGGGCATTTGGTGATAGCAGAAATCCGCGCCGAACAGGTCGCCCGTCTTGATAAGTGAACGAAAGCTGCAGTATTCGGGGTTTTTGCTGTATTTTTTATTGTATCTTATAACTCTGCCCGGTTGATTTGACTTGTAATTGCAGCCGAAAGCGGCGCCTGCCGAAACGCCGATAAGTCCGTCAAACTTAACGCCGTTTTCCATCAGCACATCAATAACGCCTGCCGTGAAAAGCCCGCGCATTGCGCCGCCCTCTAAAATCAGACCTGTTTTCATTTTCCAAGCTCCTGCATGGTTACTTCTTCTTTGGGATAATATGAAACATATTTATCCTGATAATAGTTTTGTGCGCTGAAATCAATCGAGCCGTCGGGAGCAATGTTGATAACCGTGCAGCCTCTCTGAGAGCCGAGCTTTTTGATGCCGATATAGGCGAGGTAATCAACGCTGTAAGAATATGTGAGGTTGATGCCCTTATACTTTACGGAGAAATTATTCAGATGGTCGTGTCCGCAGAAAACAGAATCCGTGCTGCCGAGCTCCTGCATTTTTTCAAAGAAACCGTCTTCGTGGATTCCCGAGTAAACTATTTCACCCGTTTCGCCCGCCGTGCCGTAGTTGAGCTTTACATTTTCCGTGTCTTTAAAGCCGTTGGCGGCATATTCCGTCCATGCGTCTTTATATTCCGAAAGAGGAATGTGAAGAAAAACGGAGGAGGGAACGGCTGTTGAAACCGCTTTTTCTGCGTTTTTAGCGTTCAGCTCTTTAATGGTGTTTTCATACCATTCAATCTGATTGTCGTGGATGTTGTCATATTTCCATTCAATTCCGAAAATGTCGCCGTCAATATAAGAGTGGGAGTCAACGACGATCAGCGAGCGGGTTATAATTCCGTCGGAATTTACGATGTTGAATACCTGATTGCCGCTGCCGTCAACATCGTCGGGACCGCTTTGAAGCAGGCAGTGAGGATAACTTGAATAGAATTCGGTGATTTGTTCGCGGTCATAGTAGCTGTAAGCTTCGGTGTCGTGGTTGCCGAAAGCGACAGTCCAATAAACTCCGAGAGATTCCATAAGCTCGGCAAAAAGCTTTGCTCCCGATTTATTGTTAAATGTGCCTGCCTGAAACGGAACGGGATAGGAAATATCGCCCGTTGCAATAACAAAATCGGGCTTTTCTGCGCTTATCATTGCCGCAACGGCATTCAGCGATTTTTTGTCTTTTCCTATTGACATCCAGCCGCCGCCGAGGTGAATATCGGTAAGCTGAAGAACCTTTAAGCCTTTGTCGGTATAAATGTTCCAGCAGCCGTCGGCGTAATTTTCAACTTTGAGTTCTTCGCTTTCGGCGGAGGGGAAGCTTCTTGCTTTGCCGAGGTTTGATTTAAGACCGATTACGGTTATAACGGTTGTTACGCCCACAAATGCGGCGATTGCCGCAAGGATACCCGCAAAAATGCGCTTGACAATTTTTTTGACTTTGCCGTTTGACGGCTTGTTATTTTTTTTGCTCATAGCTGCCTCTCTTTCGTTTTAGAATATTGATGTGATGCACAGGAAAATATATTTGAAAAATGCGGTGAATTTTTCACCGGATTCAAACTCATGACCGTAAATAACAAAGCGTTCAAGAGCGGCGGGATTCTCTGAATAAAGGTCAAGATATTTGAGCAGAGAGGTTTCATATGAGCCGTCCTCGCTGATATCTATTATTCTTGCTCCGCGCTCATGGTTGCCGTAGGAGCGGAAAGAAACTCCGGGAGTGGTTATAAGGTCGATGCCCTTATAATTCACAACAAATGAATTAACATGGTCGTGACCGAAAATCATCGCTTTAACATCGCCCTGCTTCAAAACCGCTTCAAACTGACCGTTGTTGACGGTGGGCGGGCAGGGAGATTCATTCAGTTCTCCGCTCGCTGTGTTTTGCGGATTGAGAACATAATACTTTTCGCCGTGCCCAACGGCGCCGTCCGTTCCCTGCGGAACTTCGAGAAGCGCGTCAAAAATTTCGGGCACTATTATGTGCTGAAACATTATTGACGGAACGGGATTTCCGCCGTTCTGAGCTTTCAGCTCCTCGGATTTATTTATATACCAATTAATCTGGTCGGTGTGAACATGGTCATAGCCGCCGTTTACCTCGTCATACATATTGGAATCAATCATCCAAAGGTTAAAAGCGGTTTTGCCGCTGCCGTCGGAGGCGAGAATGGGCAGATTGTAGGTTCCGCAGCCCGAAACAGAGTCGCCCTCATCAACAGCAATGCAGCAGGAATAGGTGCGGTAGATGGCCATTTGCTCCTCTTTCGTTACGGTTGTTTCGGCGTCATGGTTTCCGAAAACAACGGCAACGGGGATACCGGATTTTTCAATAATGCTCATAAAATTATTGATTGCCGTTTTAGCGAGCTGCAAGTCAAGCGAATGAACGCCCACACTTGATGAGCCGCCGGAAATGTTGTCGCCCGTGAGAACGATAAGGTCGGGCTTTGCCGCCGCAATGGCGTCCTTAATATAATCTCGGGTTATCGGCAGCATGGCGTGAGAATCCTGAATGTCCGAAAGCTGGAGTATGCGGAATTTTCCGTCGTTGCCGAATCTCAGCTCGCCCGGCTTATCGGCTGCACCTGCAAAAACGGTAAACACCGCGCCGAAAGCAAGAACAAGGCTGAGAAAAAAGGAAAGAAACTTTTTCATTTGCGTTTATCTCCTTGTTTGAAATTAGTATTAACTAATTATACCATTGATTTGCAAATTGTCAATCGAATAAAAGCAAAGCGAGCAAGACCGGCTTAAAGTTGGAGATTTAGACAAAAACAGCTCTGAAAATTTGGTAAAAAAGTGTATTGAACAGTGTTCTGCGCTATACCGTTAAGGGCGTTCTTTCGGTAGTTAAGAAGATACCTGCAAAGTCCTCTCTTCTTGTCGCCGCCGCTGCTCTGCCGCTTGTTAACGGAGTAGTTGTTTTCAGTAGCGCCATCTCCAAAATTTTCTCAAAATAAAACCTCCTTGCTGTACATCCCCGCCGAGAATGCTCATGTACGGTAAGGAAGCAAGCAACCGAAAACAAGAGATA
>JAEDGK010000031.1 GCA_016297555.1 Clostridiaceae bacterium | reverse complement strand
CGAGAATAATTATGCCGACGGCAGCCTGACGCGGCTCAGCGAGCTGACATTTTATGATGTAAACGCCCTGTCAAAGCAAATAAAACGCCTGACCGGGAAAAATTATACGCAGTTTCTTCAGGAAAAGCGAATTTCAAAAGCTTGCAGTCTGCTTAAAAACACCGATATGGGAATAAAAGAAATAGCCCAGCAGGTCGGTTATGACAATATCAGCTATTTCCACAGGCTGTTTTCCAAAACCTGCGGAATGTCGCCGAAAAAATACCGTGACCGTGAAAAGCGGATATAAAAAAATCTCTGCCGAAAAGCAGAGATTTTTTGCATATTATTCATTCCGCAATTTTTTCGGGGATGTCGATTTTGTCCTTTAATTTGATTTCGTCAGCAACACGGCGTCTGCGTTCCGCCAAGTCGTGATACATATGGTCGCGCATCTTGCTGTCGATGGGATAGAAGAACTTGGGCAGAATACCGAAAGCACTTGTGATTATGGGGATTCCCGTTCCGAGAGCGAAAAGCCACCATTTTGCCTTGTAGCTCTGTGTGCCGATTTCTTTGCCCTGAATGTATCCGATTTTTGCGAGAATGAAGCTCTTGACCGAGGTCATCAGGACATTCTGCATCTTGGTTACAAGTCCTTTGGCAACGCCCGTCATAGCCTCAACACGATAGCCGTTTTTCCATTCGCAGTAATCCATCGCCTCGTTATAAAGCTCGTCGGGGATAACATGGCGCAGACCGTATACCCACATTTCAACAAATTCCTCAATCATCATAACGAATATCATTACTTTGCGCTTCATAAAGTTTTTGTTGACAGAGCCTATTCCGAAAACAATCAGCCAGCACATATCAGTCCAAATATCTTCGGCAATCCAAAGCTTTTTGGAGGTGAATTTTTTTCGCAGGGGAGCAACGAAGGAATAGCTGATATTCAGAATTGGATAGGCGGGAATGCCGACAATGGTTTGAAGCGAAGCCTGACCCAAAACATCTATGTAATAATCCGAGCGGCTCTGCGAAACGCCGAAGCCTGCAAGAAAATCAGAAAGGGTAATCAGAAGCAGGGGCTTGTTGTTAATAATTGCTTTCAGTCCGTCTATTACCCTCGGCTTTTCAAGCGACTGCATAACGCGCTCCCTTGACACAAGGTAAAACCAGAATGTCATTGCGGCGGAAAGAATTGCCGTAAGGCTGCCCATACCTATGAAAAGACTGCTGAGCTTCATACGGATTTTTTTTGAGTTGATAAGGTCAATCAGAATACCCATTGTCCATTCGGGTATCTGTTCGCCTAAAAAGCGAGAGAAGAACTTTGCCTGCGATATCAGGCGCACGCGTTCTTCGGGATTGGGCGTGATGGTTGAGAGCAATCCCGTCTGAGATATGTTTAAAAATGTGCCCGCGGTTTCGTTAATAACGCTGAAAGCAAAATAGTAAATCAGCTTCGGCAGATATGTTGTAGCGGTGTTTGGAAAAAACAGAGGCATAAACCAATAAAGCATACCAAACAGAGTGAGAGGAATTTTCATCCAAATCAGAAACGGTCTGAATTTGCCCCAGCGTGTTCTTGTGCGGTCAACGATGGTGCTGATAAAGGTGTCGTTAACAATATCCCATGCGCCGGTGAAGAGAGAAACAATGCCGTTGATTTTAAAATCAATCCCGACAACATCCCATATGAAACGGTTGCCGTATTTTCCTATTGAAAAGCTTGCGGCAAAGTCCTGAGCTATATATGCCGCCGTTTCCATATTGCCGACATATCGCCTTGTCAGCATTTGGTCTTTCATATGTTTGCCTCCTCTTCTCAGCCGCGGTGCAGTCGGGCTCTGAAAATGCCGCAGATTTTATCGGCGGCTTTTTTGCCGAACAGCAAAAACACGGCGATTGTTTGGTCAATTGTTACTACTTTTATTAACATATAAGAGAAACTTTGCAACTATATTACTATTGTACTTCAATATGCCCAAGAAAAAAAGGTTCTTTGTTATTCAAAAAGTGTCCTTATCTGCAACAACCGCATCGCTCAAAATAAAAAACACAAGCCACCCTGACGGATGGCTTGCGGTTTTGCTGTATTAAAATGCGGCTTTGATTGTCTGAACGGTGATTCTGCCGATGCCGAACAGATTTTTGAAGAAGCTTGCAAGCTTCTGGAAGAAGCCCGCTTTTACATTGATTGTCTCGCTGTCGCTGATTTCCTCGCCGTCGGCGTTTTTAATCGGCGTTCCGTCGGCATTTGTCAGCTTGACTGTAACGGTTGAATTGCTCTTGATATCCGAATATGAGAAGAGTTCTCCCGTAGCTTTTTCTGCGCCGTTTACATACCATTTTATCTGAGCGTCGGACGGCAGATCGGTTGTGACTGCCCTAAAGAAGATGCCGTCTCCGTAATTGACGGTCTTGTTGCCGGGATTGTTTCTGATTGCAACCGTGGGTATAGCCGAGGTTGCGGGGAAGGAGTAAGAAATCCTTGCTTCCTCTGCGCCGAGGGAAATAACGCTTGCGTTTTTGCCGTTGATTCTGAACGCCGTGCCGGCGGTGAACCGATAGCCGGGTTTTGCTTCAAGCGAAATCACAACCTCGTAAGCGGTGGTTTCGGCAAACTTGCCGCCGGGAACAGGCTCCCAGGAGGTGTTGGCTATTGTGTACTGCGTGTCGGTTGTTGACGCCGCAGAGGGTGTTGCGCCCGTGACGGGTGCGGAAATGTTCAGCGAAGCCGACGCTATTTTCTTGGCTGATGATTCGGTTGCGGGGAATGAGTAAGAAATCCTTGCTTCCTCTGCGCTGATGGAAATAACGCTTGCATTTTTGCCGTTGATTCTGAACGCCGTGTCGGAGGCGAACTGATAGCCGGGGTTTGCTTCAAGCGAAATCACAACCTCGTAAGCGGTGGTTTCGGCAAACTTGCCGTCGGGAACAGGCTCCCAGGAGGTATTGGCAACTGTGTACTGCGTATCGGTTGTTGACGCCGCAGCGGGTGTTGCACCCGTGACGGGTGCGGAAACATTGAGAGAAGCGGATGAAATATTCTCTGTCGCCTTCATTGCGGGGAAGGTGTAGGATGCGATTATCTTTTCCGTTCCGCCGCCCGAAATAAGAGTTGCTTTGTTTCCGTTGAGATAGACATCAACGAAGTTGGCGAACACGCCGTCAAAATAATCTATGTCGCCGGTGAAGGTGGCTGTGTAAGCAACGCCTTCTTTGAAAGTGGCGTCGGCGGGAGTCCATTTGACCGAGCCGCCGGTGTAATCATAACTTGACGTTGCGCAATGATTCTCGGGCGTTGCGCCGATGGTCGGCTCGTCAACGACGAACCTGGCAATCGTGATTCTCGGGGGTCCTATCTCAACCTTGCTGCCTGCCGTTGTATTTCCGAGACAGCTTCCTTTTGTTTGTGTATAAAGTTCTCCGTCAACATATGCGTTATTGCCCGATGCCAGGCAGTCGGAAATGTATCCGACTTTACTGAGATCACGAATATGGATTGCATATGCGTTATCTTTTGTTGCGGTAAAAAGAGAATTGCCGATTGTCAGAGTGCCGTTGTCAATGTTGATTGCATCCATTCCGTGTTCAAACGAGCAGTTTTTGACTTCAACGGAGGTTGGGTCCGTTGCACGAATATAAATACACTGAGAGGAAGAATAGAGTTTTGCGTTATCTACGGTGAGCTTGCCGCTGTCTATCCATATACAACTGTTACCCATCCTTGATTCATAGCCGGTTTCGTTGCGGAACACACCGCCGTTGATATCAACGGTGGATTCACCATAACAGTCTACAATATGTCCGTGGTTTCCTTCCTCTGCCGCCGTAAGAATAAAAGTTCCGCTTTCAATGACGAGGGTGGATTTTTCAGATGTACTGAAAAGGGAGCTTATGCTGCTGAATTTTCCAACCGGATAAGTGATTGTTCCGCCGCCTTTGCTGTCCTTGACGGTCAGCTTGGATCCGCCGGAGTGCTCCGAAAGGTAAGTTTCACTGCAGTACACCGTAAAGAGCACATTGGAATCTGCCGTGCCGGTGATTGCGTGGCCGCAAAGGTCAATCGTCAGATCCTGATTAATAATGCTCTGGCGTCCCGTGGTGATGTCGCTGTCAAGATAAATAGTGTAGGGCTTTGTTTTGTCCGCACGGTAGACAGCGTCGGTTAATTCCTGTTCGGTGCTGACATGGCAGGAGGTTTCGCCTTCGGCAAAAACGACCGTTCCGAGAGTCGGAATGAGCGTGAGCACCATGCAGACGGCGAGCAGAATGCTCATCAGTTTAATGCGTGTTTTCATTTGCGTACACTCCTTTTTCGGCTGAAAGAAGAATTTCAACCGCTTTTTTACCTATTATATCCTGCTTTGGCAAATAAGGCAACGTCAATTTGTAGGGTAATCAGCAAAAAATTTAAAAAAATTTTCAACGGCTCAACCGTAGGGGAGAACTGTTCCCTCCGTCTGATTGTTATGCCGAATTTGTTTGAAAATAACGATTTCTCGTAGGGAATGCTGTCCTCAGCGTTCCGGGAAAAGGCAGAAAACATCGGCAACACGGTAGGGGCGAACTGCGTTCGCCCGCTTGTAAACGCACAAATTCTTAAAATCTGTTGAAACGGTTTTTATGGGGACAGCGACCCGCCCTTACAAAATGCAAACAAATCGTAGGGGCAGCCCTTGCGGCTGCCCGTGAATATTGATTATTTAATAACATTGTCAATCCTCAGCCCTACGGGCAGCTCCTTTGCCAAAGGAGCCTATGCAACAGGTTGTTGCTTCGTTGGCCTCCTTTGAAAAGGAGGTGGCACGGCGAAAGCCGTGACGGAGGATTGATAAACAGACAGGTAAAAAATTGTATCCCTAAACGCAAAAATTCAAAAATAAAAACCACAAGCCACCCTGACGGATGGCTTGCGTTTTTGTGTTTTGCCGGCAATTCAGATGCCGCTGTTTGCTTCATTCCATATTCTCCTTGGCGGTGTTTATAGAAGAAATGAGCATAGCGCGCAAGCTTATGCAAGCCGAATTTAATTCTTTGTATTGATTTTCTGCTATGTAGTTTGTCTTAAAAAGCAACTCCAACCAATAACCTGTTTCGTTTGCTTCTTTTAATGCAATCTGCATTTTTGCGATAAAATCAGCTTTGCCGTGTGCATACTGTGCTTCTCGGATATTAGCACCTATGCTTGTGCCGCTGCGACCAATTTGATTAGATATTATATGCTCTCTGTTTTCTTTCAGTTGTTTTACAAGGTTAATTATGGAAACGGCAAAATCCATAGATTGTACGGATAATTTATCATTACGCATTATAGCACCTGCCTTCTGAATTTAGCATAGCATAATATTCCGCTCTAGTCAATGAAAAACGAAGCATTGGCTTCGCCAATATGAAGCATTCGCTGTCGCTCGTATGAAGCGAAGCGCGCCCCCTCGCTTTTAATGTGCCGAAGGCACACTTCATAGCCGCAGGCGACTTCATTTTTCATGCACCGAAGGTGCGCTTCATTGCAACCAAAGAAAAAAGACAGTCGCAAGACTGTCTTTTTTCTTTGGTTGCGGAGGGAGGACTTGAACCTCCGACCTCCGGGTTATGAGCCCGACGAGCTACCAACTGCTCTACTCCGCGATATCTGATTTTCAAGTGCTCTATTATTATACACGCTTTTTCCGAAAAGTCAATAGCTTTTATCAAAAAAGAAGAAAAATTTCGGTTAATTAATTTTGTTTGGCGTTGTATTCGTTTTAACCTTATTGCTGTTTGCCTAAAATCTATAAATTAAGATTAATTGTGTCAATATTTTTTGTGATATGTTGACAAATACGGCTCGGCTGTGATATCATTCTAAATAAATAGCTGATATAAAATGCGGATATCAGGGAGATGATAAAATGGCTTCTCAGGAGAGCAAAATAATCGAAGAAAATGCCGAGATTTCCAATCAATCAGATAAGACCGAAATGAAGCGTCTTGTCCGCCCGAGGGAAATAGCGGCATTTGCGCTGACTTCTTACGGACTTAACAACCTGACAAGCTTTATTGGCTCGACCAAGCAATACTTTATGATGAGCTTTCTCGGGCTTTCGGGCAAGGCTTTCGGTCTGCTCGGAACGGTTTCAACCGTTTGGGACGCGCTCGATGACCCGATTTCGGGCATAGTTATCGACAGGTGCAGAACAAGATGGGGCAGGCTCAGACCGTTTTTGATTTTTCCGATGCCGTTTTGGGCGATTGCTTCAATTTTGTTTTATATCGTTCCCAATTCATTCACATCGGGTCAGCGGTTCGCATATGCGCTTGTTACAACCATTATTTACGGAATAGGCTTCTCGTATTTGAGCGGCTGGGAGCTTTTGCTTTATAATATGACGCCCAACACGAATGAGCGAAGTACGCTGATTGCAACGCAAAAATTCGTGAATCTTTTCACATGGCTGCCATCGCTCGTGCCCGTTTTTGTTGACTTTGTTCCGGGCGTTACCAAAAACGCCGTTACACAGCCGCAGGTTTATACGGGCTTTTCGGTGTTCTTTGTAATCGTTGCGGTGCTCGGCGCGGTTTACGGATTTTTCACCATGCGTGAAAGGGTGACGATTGCGTCAAAGGAAGAAATGCACGAAAACGGATTTTTCAAGTCTGCAAAGTCAATTCTGACCTGCCGACCTCTTGCTGTTTTGCTGCTTTCCAATTTCTTTGGGGGAATTAAAGGCGTCGGCGGCGCGTCGGAGGATTTCTTCTGGCTCAACTGCACGGGCAGGCTTTCAAACCGCTTGCTTTGCAGCCTTTTCACGGGTTTGCCCAACTATGTTATAACTCCTGCTGTTCCTTCTCTTGTCCGCAAGCTTGGTTTGAGGACTACCGCCGTTTCCGCGGGTCTTTTCAGCGGAATTGCCTATACGGTGCTTTACTTCATCGGCTACAAGCCGACGGGCAATTATTGGCTTGATTTTGCCATAATCACGGTCGGTCTGACCGTCTGCGGTCTGCCAAATCATGTTATGGGCGTTTGCGACCCGTTGCTCAAGGGCGATATGTTTGATTATCTTGAGTGGAAAAACGGAATACGCAACGAGGGCATAGTCAACGCGGTTTCGGGCTATGTCAACAAGCTTTCGTCAAGCATTCACGCTCTGCTTTCGGGTGTTGTTTTTGATTGGATTAAATTCAAGCCCCAGCATGACGCTTACGGCAACATTGTTCCGCATACCGACCCCAAGGTGCTCAAAGGAATTTGGGGCATTTTCTGCCTTGCTCCCGCCGTTGCTCGCTTTGGCTACGGATTGTCGCTGCTGCTTTTCAATGTTCACGGCAAAACAAAAGAGCGTATGCTCATTGAGCTTGAAGAGCACAGAAATGCAAGAGCCGAAGCTAAAAAGCAAATTTTAACCGAAACTGTTGATACGGGGAACTGATATGATAGATTTTAGAGAATTCAGAGTGTTTTCGTCGGGAAACAGCGCCGATAAGGCGGCGAATATTTTTTCTGATGAAATAAAACTCAGAACCGGCGAAGAGCCGAAAAAATGTATTGACGATAAGAAGGCGAATGTTGCCTTCTTAATTAAAGACGGCATTTCAAGAGACGGCTATGAGCTTGACTGCTCGGCTTCGTCCGTAAGAGTTTACGCAAGCGGCATCAGGGGGTTTATTTTCGGAATCGGTATGTTTCTGCGTAAGCTTGTCTGTGTTTGCGGAACTCCGAGCCTTGCCGAAGACATAACGGGAGCTTACAGCCCCGATAAATCAGTCAGAGGTCATCAGATAGGCTACAGAACAACGCCGAATACATATGACGCATGGGATTATTCCGACTACCGCCGCTACTATCTCGATATGATGTTTTTCGGCTCGAATACCGTTGAGCACATTCCCTATGAAAAGGGTGTTTCACGCAGAAATAAGCTGATGAAATATGATGAGGAGGAATTCCTCATTGAAGCTTCGCGCATGGCGGATGAATTTGACCTTGATGTTTCGCTCTGGCATCCCAACAATGAGGGAGAAACCGTTGAGCAGGCAGCGGAAAGGCGCGGCAAGCTTTATGCGGAAGTGCCGAGACTTAATGTTGTATTTCCGCCGGGAGGCGACCCCGGAGATTTTGAAGCGGATGAATTTATCCTAAGATGTAAAGAAATTTCAAAGGCTCTTAAAAAGTCGCATCCGCAGGCGCAGATGTGGCCGTCGGCTCAGCAGCCCCATTCGATAGCTTCGTGGGGAGAAGATTTTATTGAAGAAATGAAAAAACTGCCCGATGAGATTGACGGCATTATTACCGGTCCGAACCGAGCTTTTCCGCTCGATATTCTCCGCCGTAAATTGCCCGATAAATATCCCATCAGGCTTTATCCCGACATAACCCACAATGTCCGCTGTGAATATCCCGTACATTTTGACAGGGACGATTGGCATTTTGCGCTGACAACGGGTCTGAGCCGCGAATGTACAAATCCGAGACCGCGCGAATACCGCCTTATCCACCGCCTGACCCGCCGCTATGTTGTCGGTTCGGTCAGCTATTCCGAGGGAATAACCGATGATGTCAATAAAATGGTCTGGGCAGATATGGACTATTTCCCCGACTGCGATTTGAGAACAACCCTGCTCGATTACAGCCGCCTGTTTTTCTACGGCGTACCCGCCGAGATTATTGCCGACGGCATACTTTCTCTTGAGCTTAACTGGCAGTGCGACCCTGCGGAAAATCCGACAATTGACAAAACGCTTGAAACATTTGAAAGCCTTTATGCGGAGTATCCGTGCCTTGCGGATAATTGGCGTTTCTTACAGCTTCTTATGCGTGCAAAATGCGATTATGTTATCAGAAGCAGGCGCATTTTTGAGCTTAATCTTATAAAGCTTGCCGAAAAAGAAATAAGAAACGGCAGGCTCGATGCCGCAAGAGAGATACTCTCTGCTGATTTTGATGAGGATTACAAGCGTGAGCGCGCGGATATCGATATGCTCGCGCAGCAGCTTTTCGAGCTTATCGGTTTGCAGCTTGATACGGAGCATTACTGCGCCGATAATTGGGAGAGGGGCGCAATCCTTGAAACCGTCGACCTGCCCGTAACGGACAGAAAATGGCTGCTCGGCAGGCTCGATTATGCGAGCGAAAAGCCCGATCCCGCCGAATTTATGATAAAGGCGCTTAACCGCTGCACCGTTGCTCCCGATGAATATTATTTTTCCGTTGCAATTAACGGGCTTGAGGAGTGCGGAGTTTCGCAGAGCGGCGAGATTTATATGAATTTTCAGGGCGACAGACCCTCGGTAAACAACGGCTCAATGCCGACGGCGATGTTTAAAGTTTATGACAATCTCTCGTTCAAATGCAAGGTCGGAGGGCTTACCGCCGCAAGCGATTACAAGCTGAAAATAGCTTATCTGAGCAAAAAAATCCCTGCACTCAGCGGTCACAAAATCGTTGCAAACGGAGCGGTTATTTATGAAGGACCGCAGTTCGGAGGCGAAAGGGACGAGGAATTTGACCGTGAAATGCTTGCCCCCGGCTTTGAAACGGCAAGCTATGTTATTCCCAAAGAGGTTATTCATAACGGCTGCCTTGACCTTGAATTCAGCGAGCCTTATATGGGCGTTATGTTCTGCGAATTCTGGCTGACGCACGATTAAAAGTTTATCAATAAAAATAAACCTGCCAACCGAAAGGAAGGCAGGTTTAAGTCATTATATCCGTTTTCACATAACAAACAGCAGTATGCAAAGGAAATGGAGCAGACTGCCGAGCACAACAAAAAGATGGAATACCGAATGAATATATTTCTGCTTTCTGCCGAGCCCGTAAAAAATTGAGCCGATGGTATATGAAACACCGCCTGCGAGCAGCAGGCAGAAGCCCGCAACGCCGAGGCTGTCAAAAACTATTTTGCCCGTGAAAATTATGCACCAGCCCATTCCGAGATAAAGAATCATCGAAATCACGCGGAAGCTCTTTAAATCGATGGCGTTGAGAGTTATGCCCAGAACCGCAAGCCCCCAGATGATGCCGAATACAGTCCAGCCGAGCCATGTTTTATATTCTCTGAGCGTGCAGAGTGAAAACGGGGTGTAGGTTCCTGCTATGAGCAGATATATGGAGCAGTGGTCGATTACCTGAAAAACCTTTTTTGCCGTCAATGACGGTTTCAAGCCGTGATAAATGCTTGACATAGTGTAAAGCACAATCATTGTCACTCCGAAAAGCGCGCCGCTGACAACGCCGTAAACATTGTGATGAATTGCGGCAAAGATAACGCAAAGCACCGTTGCCGTTATTCCGAGCGCGCCGCCGACAATGTGCGACACCATGTTGAAAACTTCTTCTCCCTTTGTGTAACGGGGCAAAACTCTGTCCCTGAGCTTTGTTCTTGACATTCCGTTCTCCTTTTCTTATTAAAAATTCACGGTTAAGCTTAATTCTTGTGTGTATATTCAAATCTCTGTATAAATGCCATATAAAATTATTATATCACACGGTAAATCCTTTGGCAACAGACAAAGCCGAGCGGCAGTCGGAATTAACAAAAAATTAAAAAAACGGCGGCATAGGTATTGCCTGTCGTTAATTTATGTGCTATTATTTATATAATTGTAAAACACATACTTTGGAGGGAAATATGAGGAGAATAACGGGAATAATACTTTGCATAGCTGTTTTGATTTCGTGCCTTACCGTAGGGGCGGGTGCGGCAGAAAAAAAGGATGATGCTCCGATAGTGCTCATTTCCGGCTTCCTTTGCTCTCAGCTTTATGCAAATTACGGTGAGGAAAACGAAGAAAAGGTATGGGGACTTGATACAAGCAAAATAACCGAGCGTATCGGCGACGATTTCCCGAATTTTGCGCTTAATCTTATGGGGCTTCTGATAGGCCGCAATGCCGAATTCGGCGAAACAATCGGAGAAGGCGCGGCTTATGTTCTTGAAATGCTCAGATGCAATCCCGACGGCAGCTCGGTTTATCCGCTCGGGCATTACCCAAATAATCCCGAAACCTCAAGCATAAAATATATGCTTGAAAATGACATTGACAATCTTTATGAAAAGTCCTTCTGCCAATACCTTTCGGAAGAAACCGACCCCTCACGCGTTTTCTGCTTTCAGTATGATTCACGCCTTGACGCCGTTACCGTTGCACGGCAGCTCCATTCGTTTATTGCCGATATAAAAGAATACACAGGCTCGGATAAGGTTAAGATTTTCTCGCTCAGCTTCGGCGGTCTGATTTCGTCAACCTATCTTGCGCTTTATTCCGATGAAAACGATATTGAACGCCTTGTAATGAGCGTTCCAGCTCTCGGAGGAACAAATATCCCCGACCGCCTGCTCAGAGGTGAAATTGAGCTTTCACCCGAAAGCATAGTTTCGTTTTTTGAAACGATACTCGGCAGCGAAAGCAATTTGGCAAGGCTGTTTGAAAATAATGATTTTGCACGCCTTAATGAAATCCTTTGCGGCGCAAGCGGAGGCTTGTCGTCATCTCTGAAATATTGGGGCAGTATATGGTCGCTCTGCTCCGCGGATTTATATGAAGATTTGAAAAAGGATTTTCTTGACCCCGCGGAAAGCAAAGCGATTATTGAGAAAAACGATATTCTGCATTATCAGATAATGCCTTCGTTCCCCGAGGTTTTCAGGGAAAATATTAAGAAAGGCGTTTCGATATCAATAATCTGCGGAAGCGGCAGCCCCATTGCCGCAGGCGGAGAGCTTAACGGCGATCTCGTGCTTCCCGTTTCGAGCGTAACAGGTGCAAGATGCGCGCCGCTCGGCGAAAGATTTCCCGAGGGATATTCGGGCATCGGAACGGTTTGCTCCGATAAAAGCCATAACCACATTTCACCCTCAATGGAGGTTGATGCCTCCTGTGCATATCTCCCCGAAAATACATGGTTTGTTGACAGCCACTATCACGGGCAGTATTTCTATGAGGATTATACCCGCTCACTCGTTACAAAGCTTTTGCTCACGGACGAAATAAACGATATCCGTTCCGACCCGGCTTACCCTCAGTTTGAATATTCAAGCCATGCCTACCGCACTCTTCACGCTTCTTTTGATAAAAGCTCCACGGGCTATCTCAGCTCCGAGGATTCAAGGCTTATTGTCAAAAACCTCGGCACGGCAGATAAAATCAGAATTTTGTCGGTTGTTTCCAACGGCGTTGAGCTTGATTTTGACTGTTCGGGGCTCGGCATAATTTCTCCGGGCGAAAGCGTAAGCATACCGTTTGAGGGAGATGTTCCGAAGGTCGGCTCAAAGCCGGCTCAGATAACCGTCAGCTATATAAAGTTCGGCAGTGCAAATCCGCTTTGCGTTTCTGATTTTGATATTATGATTGATAACGGTGAAGCCGCCGGCTTTAAGTCGGGATTTGTTTCCGCTGATTTTGAAAGCAGACTTGAGGCTGCCGTGCCCGCATCGATTTACAGAGTTATAGTCCGCCTTTCTCTGCGACAGTCTTTTGAATGTCTGTATAATTCCGTAACTGCGGCGTTTGATTGATAAAAAAACTGCGTGTATCGCTTTTGCAATGCACGCAGTTTTTTCATTTTGTCAGATTTCTTATCCATTTTTTGCTTTTAAATCGGCTCAGGCTGAGTATGGTTTTAGGTATATCCTCGCAAAGATACATTGCGACAATCAGATAAATAAAATCAACCTTTGCCACAAGACCGAGATATGCAACCGTCGGCACGCCGAGAAGATAAAGAGACAGGCAGTCATAAAGAATTCCGATTTTTGTGTCTCCGCCCGCCCTGAATGTTCCCACAATCAGGGTATAGGGAATGTTTCTCACGGGCAGCCAAAGGCAATAGAATAATATCAGCGTTGAGGCAAGCTCAAAAGCTCCCTGCGTTTCGATTTTAAGCAGAGAAAGCAAGGGATTGCGCAGAAAAATCAAAACCGTGCCCGTGATTATTCCGATAATCGGAGTCATAATCAAAAACTTTTTTGCCAATTTGTAAGCGCCGTCCTCGTTGCCCTCGCCTATGGTTTTGCCGGTCATTATCGAGCAGGCGTGGCAGATGCCGACAAAGAAAACGAAAGCAATCTGCTCAACCGAGCTGAAAATCGTGTAGCCCGCATAGCATTCGCTGCCCTGCCTTGCGAAAACCATTGCATAGATGTTCGTGCCGATTGCCCACGCAACCTCGTTCATAACAACGGGCAGGCACACTATTGCAAATCGCCTGAAAAATGCCGCGCTCAGCCTGAAAAAATCTCTTATCGGCTCGTTGAAAATTTCTTTTGATGTGCGCAGTATCGTAAACAGCAGCAGAGATTGGAATGCGGTTGAAATCAGCGTTGCAAGAGCCGCGCCTCTGATGCCGAGCGCAGGCAGACCGAGCTTGCCGTAGATAAGAATGTAGTTGAGAAGCGAATTAAGACCGACCGCCGCAAACGAGGTGAAAAGCGGAGGGTTGACCCGCTCGGTAGCTCTCAGGGCTGTGCAGGTAACTTGATTGAAAGCGCTGAAAATTCCCATAAAAGCCACTATTTTCATATATTGCGAGGCGGCGTCAATAACCGCCTGCTCCTTTGAAAATATTCTGATGAGGTGCTCGGGAATAAGAAACATCGCGCAGTTGAACGATATTGCGACCACCGCGCCGAAAATAATGGCGCCGCCGTAGGATTTTTTGATGCTTTTCTTATCTCCCGCGCCCCAAAACTGGGATATCAGCGCCGCAGAGCCCGAGGATATGCCGAAATAAAACAAATTCATCAGGAATATCCATCTTGATGAAACACCGACTGAGGAAACAACAACATTTCCGAGCCGCGTGACCATGGCGGTATCAATAAGCTGCGCGCAGGAAACCAAAAGCTGCTGCAATGCAATCGGCAGCGCAAGCTTCGCCATATTCTTAAAAAATTGCTTGTTCATTTTAATTTTCTTCCCCGCTGAAAAATGCATAGTGAATACAGTATATTGGCTGAAAAGACAAAAGTCAATAACAAAATAAATTAAAAATGAAGTAAACAGTTTGCCCGCTGCTATTGATTTTTAAAAATATCTGCTGTATAATTCACAAATGAGTAAACACAAATTTTTACAAGAAGGTGCTTTTTATGTCACAGTATAATGAATTTTCAGGGGTATATTCACTTTTGCTCACTCCCTTTAATTGGGACAGAACCATTGATTACAAGGCATATGAGGAATATGTTGACTGGCAGGCTTCATTTAAGCCTCAGCATCTTTTCGCCGTCTGCGGTTCTTCCGAGATGATGGAGCTCACCGTTGAAGAAAGAATTAAATGCGCAGGTCTTGCAGTCAAGAATTCAAACGGTATTCCCGTTTATGCCACCGCAAACCTTGCAGAGAGCTTTGCCGACCAGCTTGAAGAAATGAAAAACCTTGAGCAGCAGGGCGTAGGCGGTCTTGTTTTTGTAACAAAGGGTATGTGCGACAAGCCCGTTGAGCTTTTTGATTATCTTACCGACCTTGCTTCGCACACCGAGCTTCCTATAATTCTTTATGAGTTCCCGGGTCTTCAGCCTCATATGCTTGACGCTCAGACTTACGGAAAGCTTGCCGCAACAGGCAAAATTAAAGGAATTAAGGACACCACCTGCACCATGCCCAAAATTGAGGCAAAGATAGCCGTTCAGGGCGATTCCAATGTTCTTCAGGCAAACATTCCGCTTCTTTATGATTCTTATCTCAAGGGCGCAAGAGGCGTTGTTGCCACACCCACCTCCTGTGGAGCAGGTCTTTTCGTAAAGATGTGGGATGAATTCACAAAGGGCGATCTTGAAGCGGCAAGAAAGACTCATCAGCACATAATTGCTCTCGATAATGCGATTGATTCGGGCTTCTGCGCAAGCGCAAAATATCTTGTAAGCCTTCAGGGCGTTAATATGAAGTGGTACACAAGAGGTTCCCACAATCTCAGCCCCGCAAGGCTCAGATCCATTGAGATTTGGCACGATTGGGCAAAAGAAGAAGGAATTCTTGAAAAATAAGCCACATAATTCAGCTTTTAAGCAAATAAATAAGCAACGGGGGATCATATGAAAAAACTCAGAGCAAATGTATGCGCCGTAACGCATGCGGGAAGAGTTCGCAGAGAAAATGAGGATAACTATGACCTCAACGGCAGAATGACCTCAACAGGAGATTTGAAAAAGGGCTCGGCTTTCGTTCAGAGCATGGCGGAGCCGTTCCATCTCTCGGTCTGCGACGGTATGGGCGGCGAGAGCTACGGTGATATCGCATCGGGCATAGCCGTTGAAACAATAGCGGCTCACGCGGCGAATGTTTACGAAAGCGGAGAAGATTTCAGCTTCGCAATCTCAAACTGTCTTGACGATGCCAACAGCAGAATTTGCGCCGAGATAAACGCAAGGGGTAAGAGGATGGGAACAACTCTTGCGGCTATTTATGCCGTTAAGGGCAAGATAATCTGCGTAAATATCGGCGATACAAGGATTTATCACTATTCAAAGGGTATCCTTGAGCAGATAAGCTTTGACCATACCCATGCGCAGACGATAGTTGACGCAGGTCAGGTTTCTCAAAATAATATCAGCAGAATTCCCGATGCAAAAAGGCTTACGCGCCATCTCGGAGTTTTTCCCGAGGAAGCAAATCTTTCGCCTAACATAAGCGTTATTGACGACATTGACGACGGCGACATTGTTTTGCTTTGCAGCGACGGTTTGACGGATATGCTCGGCGATGAGGATATAACCGCAATTCTTTCAACGGGCGAAAGCGCGCAGGATGTTGCGAGCAAGCTTATCAAAAGGGCTCTTGAAAGAGGCGGCAAAGATAATGTAACCGTTATGGCGGCGTTTATCGGCGTTGAAGAAACTGCGATTTTTGCTCCGATTGCCGCCGCAATGGTCGGTGATACCGACGCCGATTATGAGGAGGAATATCGCAACAGCTACGGCTCAAATCAGCTTCCCGATGAAGAAAATCCCGTTTCTCCCTATGCAAATGCCGATGCGAGGGCATATGTCAAGCCTGTTGATAAAGCAAAAATAATTAAAATTGCAGGCATAGCCGTCGGCGCGGTTGCGGTTCTGGTTATTCTTGCGCTTGTAATCAAAGCTATGGTAGGCGGAAAGTCGGAGGAGTCGGAAACAACTGACACGACAACATATTATTATGCCGCCGCAGAAACATATCCGCTTTATACTCAGCCTACATATCAGCAGAGCCTAACCACATGGGTGTTTGAGCCTACAAGCGAGAGCGAAACTTCATCAACCGAAGCAACAACAAAGCGCGTTACAACCACCCGCAAGCCCTCAACATCAAAGAAGAAACCGACCACCACAAAGAAGCCTTCAAGCACCAAGAAGCCTACCGAGGCTCAGAAAACAACGGCTGCCGTTTCTTCAACAGAGGCTCATACGGAGAATACAACCGCTCCGAACACTTCCGAGCAGACAACTCAGCCCTCAACGGCTTCCGAAAACACAACCGAAAAGGCAACTGAAACCCAAGCGCCCACGGATGCTCCGACAAATGCCCCCGAGCAGCCCGCCGGCAACGGCGAAAACGCCAATCCCGCACAATAAATTATTGTATCTGAAAAGCATACGGAGGAAATATTATGCTGAGAGTCGCAATGCTTTCAAAATGGCATGTTCATGCCGAGGGCTATGCAAAAGAGTTTTTGGAAACAGGAAAGGCTGAAATAGCCGCCGTATGGGATGAGAATCCCGCGAGAGGGGAGGAGTGGGCAAAGTCGCTCGGATGCGATTTCGAGCCCGAGCTTGACGCTCTGCTTGCGCGCGGCGATATCGACGCCGTTTGCTGCTGCGCTCCCACAACAATGCACAAGGATGTTCTTATCCGTGCGGCAAAAGCGGGCAAGCATATTTTTACCGAAAAAACTCTTGCCTGCACCGTGAAAGACTGCCGCGAAATTGAAAAAGCAGTTGAAGAAAACAGAGTAACATTTGCGATTTCTTTTCCGAGCAAGGCTTGGCCGATAGTCAAATTTGCAAAAGAGCATATTGATAACGGCGATTTCGGAACGGTTACCACGGTCAGAATCCGCAATGCTCATGACGGAGTCAGCGGTAATTGGCTGCCCGAATATTGGTTTGTCAAGGAAGACTGTGCGGGCGGAGCCATGATGGATCTCGGCTGCCACGGAATGTATCTTCTTGCGCATCTCTGCGGCAAGCCTAAAAAAATAACGGGAATTGCAAATTCGATTTTCGGAACTCCCGTTGATGAAAACGCCGTTTCGCTTATTGAGTTTGAAAACGGCGCAATCGGAATTTCCGAAACCTCGTTTGTTTCTTTTTCATCTCCTTTCAGAATCGAAGTCCACGGAACAGACGGTATTCTGCTTTGGCAGGACGGCGAGATGAAATACAAAACCAAAAACACGCAGAAGTATAACGGAGGCTTCATTACACCCGAGGTTATGCCCGAAAAGGATGATTCACCCATACCTCGGTTTGTTGATGCCTGCATTAACGGAACGGGTTCTCCCGACGGGCTCGGAATGAGCGATGCAATCGAGCTTGCCCGTCTGCTTGAAAATACTTATGTTTCCTACGAAACAGGAAAAACGGTTGATATTTCCAATTAAAGGAGAGTTGATTTATGAAAACCGAGCTTCATTATTATGATATTTTTCCTAAGGTTTTTCCCGCGGGCAAAGAGGTTAAAATCACGGTAAAGCCGCTCGGCGCTCACGCCGAGTTTAAGGAATCCGAAAAGCTTTCACTTGCGGTTTACGGGCTTGATGACGGCGCGCCGCGCGATTATCCCGACAGAAAAAACGGAGTCGAAATTCCTTTTGAGTTTGACGGCTGTATAAAATTTCATTATGTTTTCCCGAAAGAACAGCAGTATTTCATAAGAATTACGGATAAGGAAAGCGGCAAAAGAATTGTTCAGCTCAGCGTTTATGCGCTTGATGAGGATATGTGCGGCAGATATCCGTTTATCGGCGATTTGCATATGCATACCTGCCGTTCAGACGGAAAGGAAGCTCCTGCAATCGTCAGCGCGAATTACAGAAAGCACGGCTACGATTTCTTTGCCATAACCGACCATAATCGTTATTATCCCTCTCTTGAAGCTATCAATGCCTTTAAAGATGTTCCGATTGAATTTACAATCGTGCCGGGCGAGGAAGTTCATATGCCGAAAGAGCCGGGATTTATCAACGATATTCATATTGTCAACTTCGGCGGCAATTATTCGGTCAACGCTCTTGTTGAGGGCGTTCAGACGGGAGAGGTCGGCAAAGGCGCCGAATACCGTTCCTATAAAGGCTTTCCCTGCCCCGAGGTCATAACCAAAGAGCAGTTTCAGAAAGAGGTGCTCGCTCTTGCCGATACGCTTGATATCCCCGAGGGCATTGAGTCGTTCACCTATGCTTGCTGCGTCTGGATTTTCAATCATATAAAGAAGGCTCAGGGACTCGGAATTTTCTGCCATCCTTATTGGATTTCCAATGTCTATCAGGTTCCGGAAACTATGACGGATTATATGCTTGAAACGCAGCCGTTTGATGCTTTTGAGGTTCTCGGAGGCGAGAGCTATTATGAGCAAAACGGCTTTCAGACGCAGAAATACTATGAGGACAGAGCAAAGGGCAGAAATTATCCGATAGTCGGCAGCACAGACAGCCACGGCTCCGTTAATAACGAAAACGCCTATGTTGCCTCAACCATGGTGTTTTCACCCGCCAACGAAAAAGATGCAATCATTGAATCCGTCAAGGATTTTTATTCGGTTGCCATTGACGGAATAAGCAAAGAATTCAGGCTTGTGGGAGATCTCAGGCTTTCCCGATACGCTTGCTTCCTGCTCAAAGAATTCTTCCCGCTTCATGACGATCTGTGCCGTGAAGAGGGCAGGGCTATGAAAGATTATGTCTGCGGAGTTGACGGCGCACGCGAAACGCTCGAATTCATCAGTGGCAGAATGAAAAAGCAGAGAGAAAAGTATTTTGCTTTCTGATATCTCAGGAATTTAATATATGATTCATAATAAAGAGCGCCGTCAGCACAATGTCGGCGCTTTAATCTATATTATATCGATTTTAACGGCGTAATTCGTAGGGACAGTCCTTGCGGCTGTCCGTGAAAACACAAAATTTCACGGTGATATCGTAGGGAACGCTGTCCTCGGCGTTCCGAAAAAAATTC
>JAEDGK010000030.1 GCA_016297555.1 Clostridiaceae bacterium | reverse complement strand
AAAAAGAAAATCCCGAAAGAAAGGAAGCCTATGCCGCCGACATTACCTACGGCACAAACAACGAAATGGGCTTCGACTATCTGAGGGACAATATGGTTGTTTACAAGGAGCACAAGGTTCAGCGCGGGCATAACTTTGCAATCGTTGACGAGGTTGACTCCATACTTATCGATGAGGCGAGAACTCCGCTCATCATTTCGGGCAGAGGAGAAAAATCCACCGACCTTTATAAAATGGCGAACCGCTTCGCTCTCTCGCTCAAATGCACGAGAATTAAAGAGGTTGACTCCAAGGAGAATGTTGAGGATCTTGTTGGTGACGACTGCGACTATGTTGTTGACGAAAAGGCAAAAACCGCAACTCTGACCAAGAGCGGCGTTGCCAAAGCGGAGAAATTCTTTAACCTCGAAAATCTGATGGATCCCGAAAATATGACCATTCAGCACCATATCAATCAGGCGATAAAAGCCATCGGCGTTATGAAGCGCGATGTTGACTATGTTGTTAAGGATAATCAGGTTCTCATCGTTGACGAATTCACGGGCAGAATTATGCTCGGCAGACGCTACAACGAAGGTCTGCACCAGGCAATCGAAGCAAAGGAAAATGTTGATGTTGAGCACGAGAGCAAAACTCTTGCAACCATCACCTTCCAGAACTATTTCCGCCTTTACAAGAAGCTTTCGGGTATGACGGGTACGGCAATGACGGAGAGCGCGGAATTCAACCAGATTTATAACCTTGATGTTATTGAAATCCCGACCAACAAGCCGATGATAAGAAATGATATGCCCGATGTTGTTTATAAAACGGAGCAGGCAAAATATCAGGCGGTTATCAAAACCATTGAGGAGTGCCACGCAAAGGGTCAGCCCGTGCTTGTCGGCACGGTTTCAATCGAAAAATCCGAGCTTCTCAGCGCCCTGCTCAAAAGGAAGGGCATAAAGCATGAGGTTCTGAACGCCAAGCACCACGAAAAAGAGGCGGAAATCGTTGCACAGGCGGGTAAAGAAAACGCCGTAACCATAGCTACCAATATGGCAGGCCGCGGAACCGATATCAAGCTCGGCGGTAATGCCGAATATCTTGCCAAATCGGAGCTTCGCAGAAAGGGCTATTCCGAGGAGCTTATCGCCGAGGCGACGGGCTTTGCCGAAACCGACAATGAGGAAATCCTCAACGCGAGAGCGGAATATTCCGCTTTGGAAAAGAAATATGACGAGGAGATTGAGCCTGAGGCTGAGAGAGTTCGCAAGGCGGGCGGTCTTTTCATAATCGGCACGGAGCGCCATGAATCCAGACGAATAGACAACCAGCTCCGCGGACGCTCGGGCAGACAGGGCGACCCCGGCGCAAGCCGTTTCTTCCTCTCCCTTGAGGACGACCTTATGAGACTTTTCGGCGGCGAAAGAATAACCTCGATAATGAACACGCTCAAAACTCCCGAGGATATGCCGATTGAGGCAAAGATGATATCCAACACCATCGAGAGCGCGCAGAAGAAGATAGAGGGCAGAAACTTCGCCATCAGAAAGAGCGTTCTCCAATACGACGATGTTATGAACCGCCAGAGAGAGCTTATCTACAAGCAGCGCAATCAGGTGCTTGACGGCGAGGAATTGAAGCCCGTTATTATGAGAATGATTGACGGCAGCATCAACTCGGCTGTTGATTTCTACTGCTCCGACCATGTTTCAAAGAGCGATTGGAACATTGACGGTCTGCGTGATAAATTCAAGGGCTGGCTTGCCTCCGACGATGATTTCCGCGACGGCTTCAATAAAGAAGAAGCGCGTGAAACCCTGCTCGAAAGAGCGCATAAGAGCTATGAAGCCCGTGAGGAGCTTTTCGGCAACGATGAAAACGGAGTTCCGCTTATGCGTGAGCTTGAAAAGATGATTTTGCTTCGCAATGTTGACAGCAAGTGGATGGATCACATTGACGCCATGGATCAGCTCCGCCGCGGAATAGGGCTGAGAGCCTACGGCCAGACCGACCCCGTTGTGGCTTACAGAAATGTCGGCTCGGAAATGTTTGACTCTATGACGGAGGATATCCGCGAGGATACCGCGAGGCAGATTCTGACCGTTATGATAAAGAGCAGCGAAGAAACCAAGCGTGAACAGACTGCAAAAATAACGGGCACGAGCGGCGCAACAGACGGCAGCGATAAAAAGCAGCCCGTCAGGAAGAAAGAAAAAGTCCGCCCGAATGACCCCTGCCCCTGCGGAAGCGGCAAAAAATATAAAAACTGCTGCGGAGATGTCCGCAAGCAATAATTAATCGCAAAAGCGGCTCCGCCGAGCGTTTTCGGCGGAGCCGCTTTTAATTTTATGAAATAAATTTATATTTTTCTCTTGTATTTATCGCGCAAAGTTATTATAATAACTTTATAATAGGGTAATAGTGGGTAACTATATCCGATTTTGTTAAAAGGATGATGTAAATGTCGGTTGAAAGCGTGCGCGAATACCTTTCACGCTTCGGCGCACAGGAAAAAATCAGGGAATTCACCGAATCCTCCGCAACGGTTGAGCTTGCGGCGGCGGTGCTCGGCGTTATTCCCGCAAGGATAGCAAAAACTCTGTCTTTCAAATCGCCGGAGGGCGCGCTTCTCATCGTTGCCGCGGGCGACGCAAAGGTTGATAACCGCAAATTTAAAGATAAATTCGGCTATAAGGCAAAGATGCTTTCCGCTCAGGAGCTTATCGACCTTGTGGGGCATCCCGTTGGCGGAGTTTGCCCGTTTGCGGTTAAAAGCGGAGTTCCCGTTTATCTTGACCAATCGCTTAAAAGATTTGACACGGTTTTTCCTGCGGCGGGGAGCGCAAGCAGCGCGGTTGAGCTTACCTGCGCCGAGCTTTTTGAGTATTCGGCGGCAGAGGAGTGGGTTGACTGCTGCAAGCTGCCCGAAGCTGCGGAATAATTGCTTTTTTGTAATTAATTGTTACGGTTTCGTCACAGTTTTTTAACCGATAGGCGGTAGAATTAAAACGATGCGGCGCATCAGAGTTCAGGAGGATAAAATGAGCAAAAAATATGTTATCTCTTATGACATCGGCACAACAGGCGTTAAAACCTGCCTTTTTGAGATTGACAGCGCAATAACTCTTATCAGCGCGGCAATGGAGGGCTATAAACTCTATATTATGCCCGACGGCGGCGCGGAGCAGGATCCCGATGAATGGTGGAGCGCGATTTGCTCAACCACAAAAACGGTTTTCAGCAAATGCGACATAAAGCCCGAGCAGATTGAAGGCATTTCCTTCTGCTCTCAGATGCAGGGTCTTGTGCTTGTTGATAAAGACGGCGTTCCCGTTCACAGAGCGTTCAGCTATATGGATCAGCGAGCCAAAAAGCAGCTTAAAGAGGGCATTGCCTACGGCTTCAAGATTGCGGGAGCAAACATTACAAAGCTCATTCCCTCTCTGCTGATTACGGGCGCGGTTGCTCTCAGCGTTAAAGACCCCGTGTGGAAATATCAGTGGGTCAGAGAAAACGAGCCCGAGAATTTCAAGAGAGTTTACAAATGGCTCGATGTTAAAGAATACATAATCAGCCGTATGACCGACAGGTTCGTTATGACGAGAGACTCGGCGTTTGCCACTCTGCTTTACGATATCCGCAAGGGTCACGAGGGTTGGAGCAAAAAAATCTGTAAAATCCTCAATGTCAATCCCGACCATCTTGCCGAAATAGTCGAATGTACCGACAAGGTCGGCGGACTTACGGCAAAGGCGGCTCAGGAGCTTGGCTTAAAGCCCGGCACGGCTGTTTTCGGCGGCGGCGGAGACGCTTCTCTTATCGGAGTCGGCGCAGGCAGCGTGGAGCTTGGCGAAACCCATATTTATTCCGGAACCTCCGGCTGGGTTTCAACCGTTGTTGACAAGAGCGTTGTTGACACCTCGGCTATGATAGCCGCCGTTCTCGGCGCTCAGAAAGACCGCTTCAACTATTTTGCAGAGCTTGAAACAGCGGGCAAATGCCTTGAATGGGTTAAGGATCACCTTGCGCTTGACGAAATCGGCATCTTCCTGCAAAAGACCCATGTTGCCGAATCACCCGAAACGGTTTATACAAACCTTTACGATTATCTTTCAAAGGTTATTGACGAAATCCCCGCAGGCAGCTCGGGAGTTATATTTACTCCGTGGCTTCACGGCAACCGCTGCCCGTTTGAGGACCCCAACGCAAGAGGAATGTTTTTCAATGTGAGCCTCGATGTCGGCAAAACCGAGCTTATCCGCTCTGTTATTGAGGGCGTTTGCTTCCATCTGCGCTGGTTCCTTGAAACCGAGGATAAAAAAATTCAGACCTCGAGCGTTGTCCGCTTTGTCGGCGGCGGCGCGCTGAGCGATGTTACCTGCCAAATCCTTGCCGATATAACCGGCAGAACGGTTGAAACCGTTGACAGCCCGCAGAATGTCGGCGCAGTCGGCGCGGCGGTTATTATGGCGGTCGGTCTGGGCGTGCTTGACGATATTTCCCACGCGAAAAAGCTCATTCCCGCAAAGAAAACCTTCGTTCCCAACGCAAAGAATAAAGATGTTTATGACCGCAATTTTGCCGTCTACAAAACTCTTTACAAAAATAACAAAGAAGCGTTCAAGGCTCTTAACGGCTGAGAAGGCTTAAACACGAAAGGATTTTTGAAATGAAAAAGTATTTTGCGCTTATTATTTCCGTTGTCGTTATCCTTACCTGCTTCACAGCCTGCAAGCCTAAGCTCAAGGGCGGCGAGGTTGTTACCAACGCGGCAGGCGAGGGCTTTGCCGCCGTTACAAAAGAGGGCGGCGGAATTGCAAGAGACGAGGCGGGCAACCTCATCGTTCTCGTTACCGACGCAAAGGGCAGAAATGTTAAGGGCGAAAACGGCGAATATCAGACAAACGCCATTGCCATTGAGCACGCTCTCGTTATCGGCAACAGAATTGAATGTCCCGATTTTGCGATTGAAATTCCGAGCGGCTGGTCTGACAGTCTGAGCTTCAACGACCTTGTAATTAAAAAGGACGGCTCTGAGGACACGGTTAAAATCCACACAGACAGAAACGAAAGCCTCTCATCGGTTATCGAAAACTCCACAAAGGTTATCGACGCCATAAAGAGCGGCTACGGCAACACGGTGCTTGAAAACAAGGGCATTAAGGTAGGCGAAAATGACGCACAGTTCATCTCCGCCTTTGTTCCCGATAACGGCGAGGGTATCGCGTCCTATCTCGGCTATATTTTCTTCAAGCAGGGCAGCGTCGTTTTTACCTGCTCGGTTATGTCAAACCGCGATATGTCGTCGGATATCGACAGCATCGTTAAAATCCTCAACACCATCGAATTCAAATAATCGACCTTAAAGGAGATAATAAAATGCTTTTTACACAAGATATCGGTATAGATTTGGGCACTGCCAATACCCTTGTTTTTGTTAAGGGCAAGGGCATTGTTATCCGCGAGCCGTCGGTTGTTGCGGTTGACCAGAAGAGCAATCCTCCGAGAGTTGTTGCCGTGGGCACGGAAGCAAAGGAAATGATAGGCAGAACTCCCGGCTCCATCACGGCTGTCCGCCCCCTCAAGGACGGCGTTATTGCCGATTTTGAAATAACTGCGGAAATGATTGCCTCTTTCATCAAAAGAACAACAAAACGCACCCCGTTTTCAAGAATAAGAGTTCTTATCTGCATTCCCTCGGGCGTTACCGAGGTTGAGAGAAAGGCTGTTTATGACGCGGCTAAAAGCGCAGGCGCAAAATATGTCAGCCTTATCGAAGAGCCCATGGCGGCGGCTATCGGCGCAGGTCTGCCCGTTAGCGAAGCAACGGGAAGCATGGTAGTCGATATCGGCGGCGGCACATCCGAGGTTGCCGTTATATCGCTCGGCGATGTTGTAACGGCTAACTCCGCGAGAGTTGCGGGCGATAATTTTGACGAAGCCATAATTTCTTACATCAAGAAAAAATATAACCTGCTTATCGGCGAAAGAACCGCCGAGGATATTAAAATCAAAATCGGCTCCGCCTATCCTTATGAAGGCGAGGGAACAATCAACATCAAGGGCAGAAACCTTATGGACGGTCTGCCGAAGAATGTTGACGTAACGAGCGAGGAAATCCGCGAAGCAATGGCTGACCCCGTTTCGCAGATAGTTGATTCCGTTAAATCAACGCTTGAAAAAACTCCCCCCGAGCTTGCCGCCGATATTATCGACCACGGCATTATGCTCACGGGCGGCGGCGCTCTGCTCAGAGGGCTTGACAAGCTCATTGCCGCAGAAACCAAAATCCCCGTTCTCGTTGCGGCAAATCCGCTTGACTGCGTTGTTGACGGCACGGGCATCTGCCTTGAAAATGACACGCTCAATGTTACGGGCAACAAAAAATACATCTGATTTTAAGGAGCAAGGTTATCGATGATCCGCTTTTTGAAAAGCACGGCATTTAAAATATTCGCGGTTATTGCCGCCGCTCTGCTGGCAGGCTCAGTGTTTGCCGTTCTCTCAAGAAGCGGCTCTTCTCCGCTCACGAGTGCGGTCAGCTTTGTTTTCGGTCCGCTCTCGCGCCTTTCATCATCGGTTGCGGCGGAGTTTTCAAAAATCCCCGTTTCCTTTAAATCCTCCTCAACCCTTGCAAAGCAGGTAACGGAGCTGGAGGAGCAGGTGGATTCGCTCAGGCAGCAGCTTGTTGACTATGAGCAGCTCCGCTATAAAAACGAATTCTATCAGCAGTTTCTCGGCATCAAGGAGGAACACTCCGACTATGTTTTCGCCGAAGCGGCTGTTATAGGCAGAGACGCGGCAAACAACCTCGGCTCTTTCACTCTCAACAAAGGCTCGCTTAACGATATCAGCGTCAACGACCCCGTTATCTGCGGCGAATACCTTGTGGGCGTTGTTGCCTCGGTCACTCCGACGCAATGCACGGTCAACACCGTTCTCAACCCCAAGGTAAATGTCAGCGCATACGAGGTCAGAACGCGCGACCTCGGCTTTGTAACCTCCACCGTTGCACTTGCAAACGAGGGTCATTGCCATATGCCCGGGCTTTCCTCCTCAACGGCGGTCACGGCAGGCGGCATTGTCTGCACCTCGGGCGTCGGAGGAATTTTCCCGCGCGATCTGATTATCGGCAGCATTGTTGATGTTGTTGACGGAACGGTTGATATTTCCGCAAGCGCAATTATCGAGCCGGGAATTGATTTATCGGAGATAACCGATGTTTTTATAATAACTTCATTTGACGGTCAGGCCGAAAGCAACGGCTGACGCCGCCCGAAACATAAATATGACTATTGAAATTAACCGCAAAAAGTTAATAACCCGCAGACTTTGCCTTGCACTGATACTGCTGCTGCTGTCCGTTCTGCAAAATACAGACGGCTTCTTCCCGCAGATTTTCGGCGTCAGGGCTTTGCTGCTTATACCCGCCGTTGTGTGTATGTCAATGTATGAGCGTGATATTTACGGTATGCTGCTCGGTCTTTTTGCGGGCGCGCTGTGGGATATTTTCGCCTCGGGCGCAAGCTTTAACGCGATTTATCTGCTGTGCGTGGGCTTTATCTGCGGCACGCTGATTAATACCATTATGCGAAACAATGTCGTTACGGCGGCTATTCTTTCGTCGGCGGCTATTCTGATTTATTCCGTAGGCTATTGGCTGTTTAAGTTCGTTATCGGCGGGCTTGACAGCGCGGTTTATATGCTCCTGCGCTATTATCTGCCGGGCGCGGCATATACTGCGGCGTTTATTCCGCTTATGTTCATTATCGTCAGAGGCGTTGAAAAGCGTTTTTCCGTTGAATAGTTAAGATTTTATATTATTTACAAAGGAGGAAAGAAAATGAAATTTAAAATAAACTCGGCAAGGCGCATTGCCGCGGTTTGCGTTATTCTTTTCTTCTTTGTCTTTTTTGCGTTTGACCTTGTTAAAATCCAGATTGTTGACGGCGCGGAATATGACGCGGCAAGCTCCGCGGTTTCCGAAAGAACCGCACCCATCGCCGCCGCAAGAGGAGAAATAGTTGACTGCAACGGAAAGCCGCTTGTCTATAACGACCAGGGCTATTCCATCATCTTTGACGCCGCTTATTTTCCCACGGAGCAGGCTGAGCGAAACAATATCATTCTCAGCCTTATAAAGCTGTTTGAGAGCAATTCGCTTGAATGGATTGATAATCTGCCGCTTGTTTTTGACGCGGCGGGAAGCATTGCTTATAAAGAGGACAGCGACTCCGAAATCAAGGAAATGAAAAGCCCCGATTTGCTCAAACTCAATGACTACGCCACCGCTCAGAACTGCTTTGACGCCCTGATTGAGCGCTATGAGCTTCAGGCTTATTCCGCGCAGGACGCGCGCAAGATTGCTTCGGTTCGCTATGAAATGGAGCGCACCTTTTTCAGAATAGGCACTCCCTACACCTTTGCGCTGAGCGTGCCCGATGAAATCGTTTCAAAAATCAAAGAAAACAGCGGATTTTACAAGGGCGTTGATGTCAGCGTTGTTCCCGTCAGAAAATATACGGACGGCACTCTCGCTCCGCATATTCTCGGCAGAACGGGTGCAATAGACGCGGAGGAATACAAAGAAAAGAAAGACGAGGGCTACAAAATAACCGATTATATAGGCAAAAGCGGCATTGAGCTTGCCATGGAGAGTTATCTCAAAGGAACCGACGGCGAGGCTACTGTCTATACCGACGGCAGCGGCAACCGCACAACCGAGGTAACAACTCCCCCCGTTCAGGGTAACACGGTTGTTCTGACTATTGATTCGGGGCTTCAAAAGGTGGCTCAAAACGCTCTTGAAGCGGCGCTGCTCGACTATGCGGGAACAAAGGGAAATATGGTTGACAATGCGGGCGCGGTTATCGTCATCAACTGCCGCGACGGCTCAATTCTTGCGAGCGCAACCTATCCGTCATTCGATATTTCAACTTACAGCGAAAACGCCGAAGCGCTCAACGAAGCTCCCGGCTCTCCGCTCTGGAACAGGGCGCTGCTCTCAACCTATGCAACAGGCTCTACAATGAAGCCCTCCGTTGCAATAGCCGCTCTCGAAGAGGGCATAATTGATGAATCCACAAGGATTCGCTGCACCGGCTCTTATGTTTATTTAAATCAGCACTTCAAGTGCGAGCAGGCGCACGAAACGAGCCTTGTTAATGTTGTTCAGGCGATTGACGAATCCTGCAACACCTTCTTTTATGAGGTCGGCAGAATGCTCGGCATTGAAAAAATGAATGAATACAGAACCCTTCTTGGTCTCGGCTCAAAAACAGGCTGCGAGCTGGGCGAAGCGGCGGGCGTGCTTGACAGCCCCGAATACCGCGCTTCAATCAATCAGAAATGGCTGCCGGGCTACACGGTTCAGTCGGCAATCGGTCAGGCGGGCAATCTTTTCACTCCCATTCAGCTCGCCAACTACTGCGCCACAATCGCCAACGGCGGCACAAGATATAAAACTCATTTCGTTAAAAGCATTAAGAGCTACGATTATTCTCAGACTATCGTTGAAAAGGGCGCAGAAGTAGTTTCTCAGACGGGAATTTCTCAAAAAACCCTCGATATAGTCAAGAGAGGTATGCTCGAAGTGGGCACAACGGGCTACTGCGCCAGATACTTCAAAAATCTGCCCGTTCAGGTTGCCGCAAAAACAGGAACATCTCAGGAAATCCGCAAGCTTGGCGGCGTTTCCGTTAAAATAAACAACGGCTTTCTTATCGCTTTCGCACCCTATGACAACCCCGAAATTGCAATCGCGGCTGTCGGCGAAGGTATGACCTCGGGCGTTTTCGTTGCCCCCGTTGTTGCCGAAATCGTTGACTACTATTTCGGTCAGAGCGACGAAATGGAAAAATATCAGCCTGAAAATACACTTATTCCCTGATGAAAGGAGCGCAGCTATGGCTCAGATAATTCTCGTTGCCTCGGGCAAAGGCGGCTCGGGCAAATCCTCGTTTGTTACGGGTGTTTCCTCCGCGCTTGCCGCCATGGGCAAAAAAGTGCTCGCCGTTGACTGCGACATCGGCCTGCGCTCGCTCGATATCCTTTTCGGCGTTACCGAAAAAATTGTTTTTGACTGGGGAGACCTCATTCTTGACCGCTGCACCCGCGAGCAGGCTGTTATAAAGGGGAGAGCGGATTTGCTTGCCGCGCCCCGCAGCTTTTGCGACGAGCTGACCCCCGAAGCGGCGGAAAAGCTTTTTAAATCGTTTTCGGAAGATTACGACTATATTTTTCTCGATTCTCCCGCCGGCATTGACCGCGGCTTTCAGATTGCGGCAGCAGGTGCGGACAGGGCAATCGTTGTTTCAACGCCCGACAGCGTGTGCGTGCGTAGCTGCTCCAGAGCCTTTGACGAGCTGCGCCGCCTCGGAATTGAGGATGTGCGCCTTATCATAAATATGTTTGAGGTAAAGCCCGTCTGCAAGCGCAAGCTGCTCAACATTGACCAATGCATTGACGAAACGGGCGTTCAGCTTCTCGGCGTTGTGCCGAGGGATATCGCAGTCGGTTACAGCTCCGTCACGGGGACTGCGCCCGGCGAATTTTCGCCCTCAACGCTTGCCTATTCCCGAATTGCAAAGCGTATCACGGGCAAGCGGGTGCCGCTTGTGTGCGAATGAGTGAAAGGATTTTTGCCTATGGATAACAGAACCATTGCCGCCGTTGCCACGCCTAACGCCCCTGCGGGCATAGGAATAGTGCGGATTTCAGGCGAAAGGGCGATTGAAATTGCCTCCGCAATTTTCAAGCCCGTCAGCGGCGCGCCTCTTACCGAGAGCAAGGGCTACCGCGCTCACTTCGGCGATGTTTATGATAATAACGAAAAAATTGACGAGGCGGTTTGCCTCGTTTTTCGTGCCCCAAAAAGCTACACGGGCGAGGACACGGCGGAAATTTCCTGCCACGGCGGTCTATATGTCACTAAAAGAATTCTCCGCGCCGCTCTCGATGCGGGAGCAGTTCCCGCGCAGGCGGGCGAATTTACCAAAAGAGCGTTTCTCAACGGCAAAACCGACCTTGCCCGCGCCGAAAGCGTTATGGCTCTTATCGGAGCTTCGGGCAAGCAGGCGGCGAGCGCGGCTCTCAATACTCTTGACGGCAATCTGAGCCGCAGAATAAAAAAATGCGCCGACGCGCTTATCGGCGTTTGCGCTTCACTTGCCGCTTGGGTTGATTATCCCGACGAGGATATCGCCGATGTGGGCGGCGAGGATATGCTGCCCGTTTTTACTGCGGTGCGCGCCGAGCTTGCGGATACCGTGCGCCGATATGACTGCGGCAGAGTTCTCACAGACGGAATTGACGCCGTTATCGTCGGCAAGCCGAATGTCGGCAAATCCACGCTGATGAATATGCTCACGGGCTTTGAACGCTCCATTGTTACCGACATAGCAGGCACAACCCGCGATGTTGTTGAGGAAAAAATAATTCTCGGCGAGGTTGTTATGCGCGTTGCGGACACGGCGGGAATTCGTGAAACCGAAAATGTTGTTGAAAATATCGGAGTCAGCCTTGCAAAGCGCCGCCTTGAACGCGCGGAGCTTGTGCTTGCCGTTTTTGACGGCAGCGAGCCGCTGACCGCCGAGGATGAAGAAATCATCAGCCAATGCAGGCAGAAAAGAGCGATTGCTCTTTTAAACAAAGCCGATCTGCCCCTTGCGGCGGACAGAAAAATTATCGCCGACGCCTTTCCCTATGTTGTTGAGCTTTCCGCTTCAACGGGCGAGGGCGGCGCAGAGCTTGAAAAAACCGTCAGAGAAATTTTTTCAGCCGATGAATTTGACCCGAATTCCGCATGCCTTACGAGCGAGCGCCAGCGCCAATGCTGCATTAACGCAATTTCTGCGCTCGATGACGCAATCTCTGCCCTGCAAGGCGGAGTTACTCTGGACGCCGTTAATGTCTGCGCCGACTGCGCCATAAACTCCCTGCTTGAACTCACGGGCGAGCGCGCCGCCACGGCGGTTGTTGACGAGGTGTTCTCCCGCTTCTGCGTGGGAAAATAAATTTTGAGGAATACGGTGTTTTGCGGCAGAATTTCGTCGGTGGCTTCTCCGTAATTCGGAATTATTTCGCGGGTCGCCGAGGACGCCGACCCCTACAAAATACCGCCGAAAGCTTGCGGTTACATTAGCCTCCTTTGGCAAAGAAGTTGGCACGGCGGCGCAATTCGTAGGGACAGCCCTTGCTGCTGTCCGCGAAAAGACAAAATTTACGGTCAATTCGTAGGGTACGATGCCCACATCGTTCCAAAATCAACGCAAATTTCCGTAGGGAACGCTGTCCTCAGCGTTCCGCAAAAATTCGGAATTCGTAATTTCGGATAGACTTCGCCTATGACCGTTTATATTCCGTAATTCAATAATCAACAATGTAAAATATTCCGTTCAGAGTAGGGCGGGGGCGATTTGAGGTAAGAAGTAATAGTGAATAGGTAAAAGGTGAGAGTAGGGCGGCTTGCCCACAAGCCGCCGTTAAAGCATCTCGATTATACGGCAAAATCAATCCTCAGTCCTACGGACAGCTCCTTTTCTAAGGAGCCCATAAAAGAAAGCCGAATTTAACATTAGCCTCCTTTGCCAAAGGAGGTGTCACGGCGAAGCCGTGACGGAGGATTGGAAATATAAAAACAATCATTTTCACGGCGGCTTGTGGTCAAGCCGCCCTACAATGGATTATTTATCTTACCCTTTCTGTGTAAATACATTTTTCTTGTTAAATTTCAAACCTGTTTGCTTGTGCAGCGTGGATTTATCAAAAATCCGTAATATAACCTGATTTTGAGCATTTTTCAGGCGGATTTATGCCGTTATTTTGACTTTTCAGCAAAATAAATGCCGTTTTTCGATTACAGCCGATAGAAATTTTTCAAACGATGCAATGTTAAATCAAAAGAACGCTATCGTCTGTAAACGGGAGTTTTATTATTCTTATATTGAAATATATTAGTCGCTTAAAAAGGGCTTATATCTACCGTTTTCGGCACACCGATTTTTCCCTCACCCTCCTTGCTCTTTCACGATTTAAACCGTGAAACCATTGTGCGGGCTCTCTCGGGAAGCGGCGTGAAAATACGGCGAATTCGGAATTGTTTCTCGGGTCGTCGGGGACGCCGACCCCTACGAATTACGCTATAAAAATACAGCTCCGGTAGGGAACGCTGTCCTCAGCGTTCCGTTAAATACGGGCAAGTTTTCGGCGGCTTGTGGTCAAGCCGCCCTACACTGCGGATGTTATTGATTATCATTTTTCGGGAGACCGCGCGGGGTCACCGCGATTGGGACGATGTGGGCATCGTCCCCTACGAAATTCGCCGTTAAACACGGGCAAGTTTTCGGCGGCTTGTGGGCAAGCCGCCCTACTCTAATTCCGAATTATGCATTATGAATTCCGAATTGCTTTTGCTTGTTATTATTTTATCATTTTTATATTATGTGGTGTTTGATATGGAATATTTTTCTGACAATTTTGATGTTGCCGTAATCGGCGCGGGTCACGCGGGAATTGAAGCGGGGCTTGCCTCGGCGCGTCTGGGCTGCAAAACCGCCGTTTTCACAATCAATCTCGATTGGGTCGGCAATATGCCCTGCAATCCCTCAATCGGCGGCACTTCAAAGGGTCATCTTGTGCGTGAAATCGATGCGCTCGGCGGCGAAATGGGAATTGCCGCTGATAAAAACACCCTGCAAAGCCGAATGCTCAATCTCGGCAAGGGTCCCGCCGTTCACAGTCTGCGCGCTCAAATCGACCGCCGCGCTTATTCCGATTATATGAAATCCGTTTTGGAGAAGCAGGAAAATCTCTTTCTTCGACAGGCGGAAATAACCGATATCTCTCGTGACGGCGGCGAATGGCTGCTCAAAACCCGCCTTGAAGCCGTTCACCGCGCAAAGGCCGTTATAATTGCGACGGGCACTTTTCTCGCAGGGCGCGTTTATATCGGCGATGTTTCATATGAAAGCGGACCTGACGGAATGTTCCCCGCCGTAGAGCTTGCAAAAGCGCTCAAAAGGCTGGGAGTTCTCACCCGCCGATTTAAAACGGGAACTCCGCCGCGCGTAAACAGACGAAGCGTTGACACGGCTCACCTTGAGCCGCAATACGGCGATGAAAAAACCGTCAGCTTTTCTTTCGGCAGAAATATTGAAATCAAAAACACCGAGCCTTGCTATATCACCTACACGGGCGCGGAAACCAAGAGGGTAATTCTTGAAAATCTGCACCGTTCTCCGCTTTATTCGGGCAAAATTGACGGCGTTGGTCCGCGTTACTGCCCGAGCATTGAAGATAAAATCGTGCGTTTCTCCGAAAAGGAGAGGCATCAGATATTCGTTGAGCCATGCGGCGCAAAAACCGATGAAATGTATCTGCAAGGGCTTTCGTCCTCGCTGCCCGAAGATGTTCAGCTTCAAATTGTTCACAGCATACCGGGGCTTGAAAATGCGGAATTTCTCCGCACCGCCTATGCCATTGAATATGACTGTGTTGACCCGCTTTCTCTGCGCCGCACCCTTGAATTCAAGGATTTTGACGGACTTTACGGCGCGGGTCAGTTCAACGGCTCAAGCGGATATGAGGAAGCCGCGGCTCAGGGGCTTGTGGCAGGCATAAACGCCGCGCTGAAAATTCTCGGCAAAGAACCCGTTATTCTTGACCGCACCACCTCATATATCGGCACTCTGATTGACGACCTTGTTACAAAAGGCTGTTCCGACCCTTACAGAATGATGACCTCGCGCTCCGAATACCGCCTGATTTTAAGGCAGGATAACGCCGACCGCCGCTTAACCGAAATCGGCTACAAGGCGGGGCTGATATCCGAGGAGCGTTACCAAGCCTTTTTAAAAAAGCTTGATTTGATAGCGGCAGAGCGGGAGAGAGTTGAAAATCTTTCCGTGCCCAAAACGGACGAGCTTGACGCAATGCTTGTTTCACATGAAACATCTCCGCTTGAAAAGGGCGTTAAGATGATTGAGCTGCTCCGCCGCCCGCAGATAAACTATGAGGCGCTCGCTCCGTTTGATAAATCAAGACCCGACCTGCCGCCCGAAGTTTTTGAGCAGGTTGAAATCGATATAAAATACGAGGGCTATATCAAGCGCCAGCAGCAGCAGATAAACGAGCTCAGGCGGCTCGAGGTCAAAAAACTGCCGCATGAGCTTGACTATTCGCTCATAACGGGTCTGCGGCTTGAAGCGATTGAAAAGCTTAACAAAATCCACCCCGAAACCGTGGGTCAGGCGTCAAGAATTTCAGGCGTTTCACCGGCAGATATCTCTGTTTTACTTATCTATCTCGAGAGGAACGGTATAAATGTATTATAATTCCGCCCTTTTGCTCGCCGATGCCGAAAAGCTCGGAATTTCTCTTTCCGATGACGCGCTTGCAAAATTTGATTTGCTTGCACATCTGATGATTGAGCAAAACAAAACAATGAATTTAACCGCAATAACCGACCCCGACGGAATAGCTGTAAAGCATTTTGCCGACAGCATTTCCGCGCTGACCGCCGCCGATTTTGAATTGGGCGCGCGCGTGCTCGATGTGGGAACGGGCGCAGGCTTTCCCGGACTTCCGCTTTTGATTGTTCGCCCCGATTTAAAGCTGACAATGCTTGACAGCACGGCAAAGAAGCTGAAATATGTTTCTTCTGCCGCCGAAAGCCTTGGGCTAAGCCCCGAAATTCTTCACGCCCGCGCCGAAGAAGCGGGCAGAAAACCCGAATACCGCGAGGGGTTTGATGTTGTTTGCTCCCGCGCAGTAGCCGCGCTGAATGTGCTCTGCGAATACTGCTTGCCGTTTGTTAAGGTCGGCGGCTGCTTTATAGCAATGAAATCGGCAAAAGCAGGGGAGGAAATTGAGCAGGCGCAGGCGGCTATAAAGCTGCTCGGCGGCAAAATAACCGATGAAAAATCCTTTAAGCTTTCCGACGGCGGCGAAAGAAATCTGATTGTTATAAAAAAGATATCGCATATTCCGCCAAAATATCCGCGTGTATCCGCTCAGATTGCGAAAAAACCTCTTTAAATTTAATATTGAATGTCGATTTGCAGAGTTTTTTGCCAATCGAATTTGCTGGACAAACCCTCCTCTCGGTGATATGATTTAGTCAAAGGAACCGAACGGGGGGCTTGAATTTGAAATCCGGAAAATATAAAATCGGCGGGCAGATAATTCTTGTCCCGCAGGAGGAAATTTATCCTAACCCAAATCAGCCGAGAAAGCGTTTTGATTTTGACGAGCTTGAAAGCCTCGCGCAGAGCATCAGGCAAAACGGAATTATTCAGCCTATCGCCGTGCGGGTCAACAGCCGCGGCGAATACGAGCTGATTTCGGGTGAACGCCGCCTGAGAGCTTCAAGGCTTGTGGGTATGGCGCAAATCCCTTGCATAATAATGGAAGCGAGCGACGAAAAATCAGCTCTCTTTGCCCTGCTTGAAAACATTCAGAGGAGTGACCTCGGATTTTTTGAGGAAGCGCAGGCGATTGAAAAGCTGATAGACGATTTCGGAATGAGCCGCGACGAGGTTTGCAAAAAGCTCGGCAAAGCGCCGCCGACAATCTCAAATAAACTCCGTCTGCTTCGTCTGCCCGAGGACATCCGCCTCAAAATCTGTCAGGAAAACCTGACCGAGCGGCACGCGCGCGCCCTGCTTCGCCTGCCTGCGGAGAGCCAGATGCAGAGGGCAATGTCGATAATCGCGGAAAAGCGGCTCAGCGTTGCCGAAACGGAGCGGCTCGTTTCGCAGATTCTGGATAATGACGGTCGCCGCAGACAGCCGCCCGTGAAGCTTTTTAAAGATGTAAGAATTTTTGTTAATACTCTCAACCATGCGGTGGATACAATGCGCCGCGCGGGAATTGAAGCCGATTCCGCAAAGAGCGAAACCGACGAATACATCGAATACATCGTGCGCATCCCAAAAAACAGAAACTGCGTTATAAAGGCAAAGCGCACCTCGGCATAGCCGAATTAATTTGACAGCTTCAACTTACCATATCTTTCTCTTTCACACCCACATCCACAGCGGAGGGGGCAGGCTTAGCGGTCTGCCCTCTTCGCTGTTTCACATGAAACATTTTTTGCGTTTCATCTTCCCTTTTTATGCGCCGTGTGATATAATAAGTTGCGTAAAGTAAACAAACATATATTAATTACATTTATATATACTATTTTTGTGTAACGGGAGAGATGATTTTGGGCAAGATAATTGCAGTTGTAAATCAGAAAGGCGGCGTGGGAAAAACCACCTCCGCCGTCAACCTGACTGCCGCTTTGGGCAGCAAGGGCTATAAAACCCTGCTTGTTGATATCGACCCTCAGGGCAATTCGACAAGCGGGCTCGGAATTAACAAACGAGGGCTTGAAAAATCCTCTTACAGCGTGCTTATCGGCGGCTGTGCCGCTTCGCAGGCGGTAACTCAAACGCCCTATGAAAATGTTTTTGTTATGCCGTCAAGTATGGATCTCGCGGGCGCGGAGCTTGAACTCGTTGACCTGCCGAAAAGAGAGTCCAAGCTGAAAAATTCCCTTGCCGAGATTAAAGACAGCTTTGATTTTATTTTTCTTGACTGCCCTCCCTCGCTCGGGCTGATAACCCTTAACGGGCTTTGCGCCGCAGACACGCTGATTGTGCCCATTCAATGTGAATTTTTCGCGCTTGAAGGTCTTTCACAGCTCATTTCAACCGTCAGAACGGTTAAGCGGCTTTACAATCCTTACATAGAAATCGAGGGCGTGCTCCTCACAATGTATAACGGTCAGCTCAATCTCACACAGCAGGTGGTTGAAGAAGTTAAAAGATGCTTTCCGAAAAAGGTCTATTCAACGGTTATTCCGAGAAATGTGCGCCTTTCGGAGGCTCCGAGCTACGGTCAGCCCGTAATGTATTATGACAAATCCTCAAAGGGAGCGCGCGCTTACAGCGAGCTTGCCGATGAATTTCTGAAATTAAACGGTAGATAAGGAGAAAATGATATGGCGCCTAAAAAAAGCGGACTCGGCAGAGGACTTGGTTCTCTGCTTGCAGATAATTCTCTTGAAGAAACAAGTGCGGCACAGCCCGTGAAACTCAACCTTATGGATATCGAGCCGAACAAGGAGCAGGCGAGAAAGCATTTTGACGAAGCCGCTCTTTCGGAGCTTGCGGAATCCATTGCCCGCCACGGCGTTTTGCAGCCTTTGCTGGTGCGCCCGATAATAGGCGGCGGCTATCAGCTCGTTGCCGGTGAAAGGCGTTGGCGAGCAAGCCGAATTGCAGGGCTGACCCAAGTGCCCGTCATCATCAAGGAATTGAGCGATTCGGACGCTGCTGTTATTTCTTTAATAGAAAATTTACAGCGCGAGGACTTAAACCCCGTTGAAGAAGCACTCGGCTTTGCATCACTTATCAAGGATTTCAAGCTCACTCAGGAGGAGGCGGCTCAGCGCGTGGGCAAATCCCGCCCCGCCGTTGCAAATTCCCTGCGCCTTTTGAAGCTGCCCGAAAAAGCTCTTGATTTGGTTCGCGGCGGCACGCTTTCCGCAGGTCATGCAAGAGCGCTCGCCGCTCTGAGCGATGATGAACAGATAAACTCTCTTGCCGAGCTGATAGTTGAAAAGGGTCTTTCGGTGCGTGAAACCGAAAAGCTCGTTAAATCAATGACCGCGCAGAAAAAAGAGGCTAAAAAGCCCGCCTCAAGAAACACTTTTTTTGACGAGGTTGAGCTTTCGCTCAACAACAGCCTTGGCAGAAAAGCGCGGGTTATCACAAAGGGCGGCAAAGAAAACGGCACTCTTGAAATCGCGTTTTACGATAAGGACGATCTTGCGCGCATTGCCAGCGCCCTCTCATCACTCGAATAACGGAAACTTTCGGCAATATTAGCCTCCTTTGCCAAAGGAGGCTAATATCAACAGAAAGCTTTTGTCGAATATGAGGGTTGATGTTAAGGCTCCCTCGTGAGGGAGCTGTCACAAAGTGACTGAGGGAGTTTATCAGTTTTTGCGGAGCAATTCATCAAATGCACGGCGGCTTGTGGGCAAGCCGCCCTACATTGGATTTATAACCAAACAATATGATTTAACATTTCATTAATTACGCATTATTTCGCGGGTCGTCGAGGACGCCGACCCCTACGAATTGCGCCGTAAAAATGATGTGTTTTTTATTTGCCAATCCTCCGTCACGGCTTCGCCGTGCCACCTCCTTTGCCAAAGG
>JAEDGK010000139.1 GCA_016297555.1 Clostridiaceae bacterium | reverse complement strand
TAATAAAAGCGGCAGTTAAAAACAAACGAAGGGGGCGATGTTTTGCCCGAAAAAACCGAAAGGCTTTCTCCCGACGCACGGCGCGCGGTTGAGCTTTACGGCAACAGCCTTTACCGCCTGTGCTCCGTTATGACGGGCTGCCCGGAGGATGCGCAGGACGCCGTTCAGGAATGTTTCCTGCGTTACATAACCAAGGCGCCGGATTTTGCCGATTCAGAGCATGAAAAAGCGTGGCTTATCCGCGTTGCTTCAAACATATGCCGCGATATGCTGAGGCATCGCAAGCGTATGAGCGCCGTGAGCACCGATGAAATCAAGGATATCAGCTCCTGCGAGGATAATGCGCAAATCCTCGACCTGCTGGTTTCACTTGACGAAAAATACAGAATTGTTATCCATCTTCATTATGTTGAGGGCTACAAGGCGGGCGAAATTTCCGCCATGCTCGGCATATCCGAAGCAGCCGTAAAAAAGCGCCTGCAAAGAGGGCGCGAGTCTTTGAGGATACTTTATGAAAAGGAGGCGGTGAGGTGAGCGATTTTGATTTTGAAAAAATAAAGCCGGCTGTTGAAGAAATCAGCCTGAATGACATTCAGAAGGCGCAGATTCTAAATGCCTGCAAGGGCAAGAGCAGGCAAAAAAGCCGCGTTAAGCCCCTGCTTGCCGCTGCCGCCGCAGTTGCCGTTATTGCCGCCGCCGTTTTTTCACCCGGATTCTTTATGAGGGCAAATAAAAGCTGCGACACAGCCTTGGCGGAAGACCAAGAATATAGCGGCGAAGCCGAAAACAGCCTGTATTCCTCTGCCGATTCATCATTTGACGAGCTGAGCGACAAGGTGTCTGCTTGCCCGGCTGTTCCCGAGCAGTTTGCAAGGCTCGTTGACCGCGAGGAATTTGAAAAATGGGAAAGCGGGCTTTCAGACGAAAACGGCTCCGCACTCGCTCAATTTGTTGAATATTTTTCAATTCCGAGGGAGGATTTTGACCGCGCAAACGCCGAATACGCCTCGGAAAACAACTGCGAACCGTTTGACGCCGACCTGATATATTCGTCCGTCACGGAAACAACGGTAAAATAATTATATCACAGGCTCTGAGGAATAAAAAAATCCGCCCCAAACGGGGCGGAAGATCACACTTTATTATTCAATAACCTCATAGCCGTATTCCTTAGCTGTTTCGGATTTATAGGATTTATAAAGCTCATCAAAGGTTGCTTCCTGAATGTCGTCAATCCTGTAAACTATCATACGGGCTTTTTCATCGTGCTTTACTTGCTTTTTATTTTCTTCGTCCTTATATTCAACTATCGCATTGTAATTGCCTATGTAATCAAAGAACTGATAGAGCAGCTTATAATCAGCATTGCCCTTTTTATCCATCACGATAACCTCGTATTCATAGCCGGTAGGTGACAGGGTTTTAAGAACAAGCCTTTTGTTTTTAACTGTTTTTCCGATTTCTTCAACATTCTCGGCAATGCCCTCGGAATATTCTTCTTCAACCTTTATGGATTCGGCAACGCGCTTTGACTCATCGGCAGCCAATGAAGCCTGAAATTCTTCGTTGCTCATTTCCTTTTTCATTTTGCACGCAGTAAGCGAAAGCAACGAAGCGGCAACAACCAAAACCGCTATAACCTTTTTCATTATAATATACCTCCCGTTAATTTTAATCTTATAATATATTACTGACACAATCCAACCAAAATGTCAATGGTTTTGAAGAAAATTTTACATTTAAGCAACCCAAATGCAACATTTCAAATAAATCAAAAGGATAGGTGAACAAAATGAAAAAACTCATAGCATCGGCAATATGTCTTCTGCTTGTAATCTCTCTCGCGGCGTGCGGCGCATCGAACAAAGACTCGGCAATCACCGATATGGGGGCGGAAAACTATTATTCCGAGCATAACGGCGGCATTGTTTCCGATGAATCCGCCTCGGAAGCGCAAAGCAATATACCGGACGGCGAAAAAATCATCAAAACCGTTGACCTTTCGGTGGACACCAAGGAATATGATAAATATATTTCCTCGCTCACATCTCAGGTCAGCGCGGCGGGCGGATATATTGAAAGCTCCTCCTCGGATATGGGAGGCTACGGCAGCGGAAGCAGATATTCATGCTATGTTGTCAGAGTTCCCGCCGATAAGCTTGACAGCTTTTTGGCAAGCTCCGAGGAATACGGCAAAATAGTCCGCAAAACTGAAAATCAGGAAAATGTAACCTTTGAATACATTGACCTTGAAAGCAGAATTGAGGCTTACAAAACCGAAAAAGCCACTCTCACAAATCTGCTTGAAAAAGCGGCTTCGCTTGAAAATGTGCTTGCCGTTCAGGAGCGCCTTTCAGAGGTTAATTATCAGATTGAAAGCTACACCTCACAGCTCAAGGTGCTTGAAAACCGCGTCAGCTACAGCACCGTAACTCTGAATATAAGCGAGGTTGAGCGGGTAACTCAGGAAAATCCGTCTCTTTGGGAACAGATTAAAAACAGATTTTCCGATAATTTTGACAGCCTCAAAGAAACCGTCAGAGAAATAATAGTCGGATTCATCGGCGGTCTGCCGATAATAATTCCCTGCGCGGTTATCATTGCCGCCGCAATCCTTATAATCAAAAAACTAATTAAAAGGCGCAGAAATAAGAAAGCTCAATAAAAACTAATATGCCCGCGTCCGTTTCGCAATAAACGGGCGCGGGCAGTTTGAGTTAAGAAGTAATAGTGAATAGGTAAAAGGTGAGAGTATGGCGGCTTGCTTTAACATTGATTTCGGCGGCTTGTGGTCAAGCCGCCCTACATTTGGATTGACAGACAATACGGTTTAACAATTCATCAATTCCGCATTACGCATTCCGAATTTTTATGTGCATATCAGTTAACAAAATTAATCTGTTCGCCCGTAACGAGCTTAAAGCGGAGCAAATCCGCTCCGTCAAGATTTTCCCTGTGCATATCGACTGCCGAAATCTGATGGTTGTCATAGGTCGTGTAATAATAAATTCCTTTGTCGGCGTTACAGCAGGAGGTATAAATGGTAATCTCATACTTTTCTTCGCCCACATTGCAGCAGCCTCTCTGCTGGTCAACCGACCCTAAAATGTGGAAAAATTGGCTCACGCTCTCCTCCTCGGAGCTGCCCGAAAGCGAATTCATCTTAACAAAAGCCACCCTGACAAAGCGGGACTGTGACGAGAGATCGCCCGGAAGCCCGAGCGCGCCCATTCCTCTGCTGTAATTTTTAAGCGGAAGCTTTTCCGAAAAATGGTTTTCGGGAGTTTTGGATGAAAGGTGCATATAATTATTGAGATTAAACATCTGCTCATCAAAAGGCGGATTGTTGGTCAGCACGCCTGCGGGGTTGTCATAGATTTTCAGCCCGTCCGAAACAGACTCAACCGTTATCGCGCCCTCTTTATCGGCTATAATCCAATGGAGCTGAGCGAGCGGAAGCTCTGCGCTGAACTGAATATTGACTATATTCAGCCTGCTCAAAAGCTCTTTTGCTTCGCCGACCGACGCACACTGACCGAGAATCCACGGAATAAGCTCAAACTGCGCTATATTGTCCGCTCCCTGCACTTCCCCGTTATAGACGGCGTTGCCCACGAAATTCAGCCCCGCAATTCCAAGCCCTTTTTCGTTGACCGCGTCATAATAAAGCGGATAGTCG
>JAEDGK010000138.1 GCA_016297555.1 Clostridiaceae bacterium | reverse complement strand
TAATGTCCGTCGGCTACAACGGCTTTCCGCAGGGCTGCAGCGATGATGAATTCCCTTGGGAAAGAACAGGCGATGAATACAACACAAAATATCCCTATGTCTGCCACGCGGAGCTTAACGCCATTCTTAACAGCGCGGGCGCAAGCCTTGAGGGCTGCAAAATATATGTTGCGCTTTTCCCCTGCAACGAGTGCGCCAAGGCAATAATCCAATGCGGAATAAAAGAGGTAATCTATCTTTCCGATAAATACGCCGAGAGCGTCGGAGTAAGGGCGTCAAAGAGAATGTTTGACAGCGCGGGAGTTAAATATATCCAACTCAAACCCGCCGTCAGCGAGCTTTCGGTTGATTTCAGAGAAGAAAGCATTTAAAAGGCATAAGCAACGGAGCCTGCGGGCGAGCCGCTGCCGCTGAGAGCGCGCACGCTCATAACGGTGGCGTTATCAAGCCACACAAAGCCGCCGCTTTCGCTGAAAAGCATCGGCTCTTTATAAACGGCGGGAGCCGCAGAGCCGTCAGCCGTGCAGTAAACAAGAGTCTGAACGGGCGCGCCGTTGGCGTTTGCTTCGCCGTTTGAGGCGAAAACAAGTCTGCCGCCGTCGGGGCTTATTGAGAAGAAATCCGCAGACGAAATATCGATATCTTTAAGAGTCTTTGTTGCTCCGGTCATAAGGTCGGTCAGCACAAGGCTCTTTTTGTTTATCAGATATTTTCCGCATTGCAGATAATCCGCGAAATAATCGCCCTCAAACTCCGTAAGGGTTTTTTCGCCCGCCGAGGAGCCGAGAATGTTTGCAAAGCCGTTCTGCGTCTTTTTGAGATAATGCATTCCGTTGGCGTCGTTCACAAACCATAAGCCGAGAATGTCGCTGACAACGATTTTGGGGCGGTAGGCGTTTGAAAGCACCATAACATCGGCGCGCCTGCCCTTATCGCTTTCATTATAGTATCTTGAAGAAAGGAAATATTTTGCGCCGCCGAGATTTGCAATGAAATCATCGGTCAGCAAAGTCCAATCCTGCCTGAAAGAGCCGTTTTTATCAATAAGCCTTGTGTTGTTTGAAACATAGGTCGAAGCCGAGCCGTTTGAAAGATTGAAATTATATATTTCGGAATAGAGCTTGTTCGGATTACAGAAATTATCTTTGTCAAAGTCGGCGAGCAGAAGAGTGCCGTTGCCGTAGCCCGAGGGCTTGTTTGTGAGCTTGACAAAAGCATAGGAATAAACATCAACAGAGGAATCCATATCCGAGGTAAAAACTCCGCAGCCGAATACTTTCCCGTCTTTTTCAATATAATTAACAGTAACGGGGATGCTTTCGTAGCTTGCCTTTATATTGGTTTTGATTTGTTTCTTTTCGAGAGAGCAGGGAACCATTGCACCGCCCGAATATTCAAAAAAAGCAATATCTCCGCCGAGCGAAGCCGTGTAGTAAACGCCGCCGATATCGCAGGGCATAAAAATTTCGCCGTTTGCGCCCTTGACGGAGAGCGACGGACTTTGAGTGTAAACGCTTTGCTCATAGGAATAAACCACGGGCATCGGATTTTCGGGCACAACTTCCTTACCGCCTCTTGAAACAAAGAAAACGGCGCAGGAAATAACGCAGGCGGCTGCAAGCACGCCCGCCGAGATTTTTAAAGCTTTTGAATTCAAGAAGAACTCCTCCTGTTAAATATCGATTTCAAGCTCAACGGGGCAATGGTCTGAGCCGAAAATTTCATTGTGGATTTTTGCGCCGCGCAGCTTTTCGCGCAGCTTTTCCGAAACAACAAAATAGTCGATTCTCCAGCCCGCGTTCTTTGCCCTTGCCGAAAAACGGTAGGACCACCAGCTGTAAGCCCCCTCAAGGTCGGGATAAAAATATCTGAACGAATCAATGAAGCCGCTTTCAAGCAGCTCGCTGAATTTTCCTCTTTCCTCATCGGTAAAGCCGGGATTTCTGCGGTTGGATTTGGGATTTTTAAGGTCGATTTCCTTGTGAGCCACATTCAGGTCGCCGCAGAAAATAACGGGCTTTTTTTCGTTGAGAGCGCATACATATTGCCTGAAAGCGTCCTCCCACTCCATTCTGTAATCAAGGCGAACCAGCTCGTCGCGCGAATTTGGCACATAAACGGTGATGAAATAGTATTTTTCAAATTCAAGGGTGATAACCCTGCCCTCCGTGTCGTGCTCGGGAATACCGATGCCGAGAGTTACCGACAGCGGCTCCTCTTTTGAAAAAACGGCAGTTCCCGAATAGCCCTTGCGCTCGGCATAATTCCAAAATTGATGATAGCCGTCAAGCGCAAGCTCCGCCTGCCCGTGCTGCATTTTGGTTTCCTGCAAGCAGAAGATATCGGCGTCAAGCGCCTCAAAGCTTTCGTAAAATCCCTTTGAAAGACACGCCCTTATTCCGTTGACATTCCATGAAACAAACCGCTTGACCGACATACCGCACAATCCTCCATTTTATGTTGACAAACATTATAACATATTTTTTCAAATATGTCACCTGAAATTTTAAATAAAATGTAAACATTCATTGATGTGAGCGGTGCGGAATAAATATACAACAAAATTCAGCACATTTGCCTGATTTTGAATGAGCGATATTTTTGTTTTCACTCTTGACAAAAGGCGGGATATGAGGTATTTTTATATTAAGTAATGCACAAATGCGAAGTCAATTTGTGCAAAAAAATCAAAAAACATACTTTCAGGAGGAAAGAAACATGAAAAAGCTTATCGCAATTCTCCTCGCTGCTGCAATGCTTTTTGCTTTTGCGGCTTGCGGCGGCAAAAATGAAGAACCCACCACCCCCGAAACAACAGTTGACCTTTTCGGTGACGATGCTACTGATGAAACCGCTGCTCCCGTTGCAGGCGAAGTAACAGAAGCTCCCGCTGCTGACGACACCACAGCCGCTCCTGTAGAAGGCACCACCGCTGCTCCCGTTGAGGGTTCAACCGAGGCTGCTTCAGAGGCAACAACCGCTGCTGAAAGCAAGGGTCTTAACTCAACCGATATCGCTGAAGTTGTTGCTTATTACAACGCAGCAGTTATCAAGACAAATAAAGAAGGCGCTCCCAAGGGTCATTCAACAATGAAGCTTAAGGGCGACATCACCGGCGACGGCGCTATCGGCGCTATCCTCAGCGTTCTTTCACCCGCAGCCGAGAAGGCTCTCGCAAAGAACTCCGTTGAGACTGACTATATCCCCGGTAAGGGTCTTCTTAAACCCGAAGATGTTACAAGAGCACAGGCTGTTTCAAAGAACGGCGTAACAACAGTTACAATCGCTCTTAAATCCCAGACCGACGGCTCCGACGCTGACTCAAAGGCAGGCCCCGTTGGCAGAGGTATCGGCACTCTCGGCAGCATCGACGGCGCTCTTAAAGAGCTCGGCGCAGAGCTTACCTCCGGCAGAGAGACCGTTAAGCTGACTTATGATGATGCTTACATCAAGTGCACAATCAATGAGAACACCGGCAAGATCACCGGCGGCACATGGCACTATGTTGTTAACATCTTCGTTGGCGACGCTAAGGCTAAGCTCGGCATCTCCGCTAACCTCAAGAACCTCAAGGCTGCTGTTGATTACACGGTTGCTATCTGAGCATAATTGAAAATGTTTTCGGGCATCCTCTTTGCGGAGGATGCCCGATTTTTATTGCAATAATTCCGTATTACGCATTATTTTGCGGGTCGTCGGGGACGCCGACCCCTACGAATTGCGCCGTAAAAATACC
>JAEDGK010000029.1 GCA_016297555.1 Clostridiaceae bacterium | reverse complement strand
AGTATTTCTGCATAGGTGATTTTCAAAAATTCCTTGATGAGGGTGCCGCAGCGCTTGACGCGGGCGACACTTCGTTTGCGGACGCCGAGGTTAAGCCCGAGGATCTTGCCTGCATCGCCTATACTTCGGGCACAACCGGCAAAAGCAAGGGCGTTATGCTTACTCACAAGAACATTGCGAGCAACTGTTCGTCCTCCTGCCGTATTCTTTCGGGCAGGCACGCCATCGGATTTTTGCCGCTTAACCACACATATGCATGGGTCAGCGCTCTGTTTTCAACCTACATTGTAACGGAGTGGGGCTATCTCTGCGACGGAATTAAGGATATTCAGGGCGATCTTAAAAAATATAAGCCCTATAACTTCTCGGCAGTTCCTCTTGTTGTTGAAACCATTTATGACCGTATTTGGAAAACCGCAAGAAAGACGGGCAGAGAAGATATCCTCAAAAAGGGTCTTAAAATCAGCAATTTCTTGATGAAGCTCGGCATTGATAAGAGGCGCAAGATTTTCAAGCAGATTCTTGATAATCTCGGCGGAAACCTGACAATGATAATCTGCGGCGGCGCAAATCTTGACCCGAAATACGAAAAGGGAATGCACGATTTCGGTATTGAGATTTATAACGGCTACGGAATTACCGAATGCTCACCCGCAATCACCTGTAACAGACCCGATAAATATAAGTTCGGCAGCGTCGGCGTTCCCATTGACTGCTGCGAGATTAAAATTCACGAGCCTGATGAAGAGGGCGTAGGCGAGATATATGTTAAGGGCACTAATGTTATGGTCGGCTATTACGGCGAGCCCGAAGCAACCGCCGAGGCTTTTGACGGCGAATGGTTCAAGACAGGCGACTACGGCAGAATTGACGAGGACGGCTTCCTCTTTATGGTCGGCAGAAAGAAAAACCTTATTGTTCTTTCAAACGGCAAAAATGTTTCCCCCGAGGAGCTTGAGGACAAGCTCTCAACCATCGACTATGTAAAAGAGGTTCTTGTTTACGAGGAAAACAAGCAGATTGTTGCCGAGTTCTTCCTTGACGAGGAGGACTACCCCGATGCAAGAAGCAGAATTAAGGACGATGTTAACGAATTTAACCGCAAAATGCCGCTGTTCAAGAATATCGGCAAGGTAAAAATCCGTGACGATGAGTTCCCCAAAACAACAACTCTCAAAATAGTCAGAAAGTATATGGAGAAAAACTGAACATATTACAAGGAGCTGCCGCACTAAGCGAAGAACAAAAGAAACGAATATAGCAGAAAATGGCTTGTATTGGAAATTCAACCGATACAAGCCATTTGATTTTTGTTTGGAATTAAGATTAAATTATTTGTGTTTCTTTTTAGCCGTTTTTTCCGATTTGGCGTATCTCATACGCCGGGCATCGGAAGAAAACGGCTTCTTCATCTTATTGCGACAGCCCCTTTGTTTAAATAATAATAATTTCCGCCGTTACACCGAGGGCGGGGAGAAAGATATCAACGATATCCGAGGTTTTTATTCTGAGTGTTGCGGTATTTTCGCTCGGATGGCAGCAGATGTATTCGGCGCTGAAAACCTCGCTGTCAGCCGCAAGCGAAACTTTTCGGTCTTTGTCGAAAATCAGGCTTGTAATGCTCAGCGAGCCGGGGCGGGTGTTCAGAAGCTTTTCCATTGCTTCGGCGCTTGCAAACGAAAGACGGGAGGAGCCGAGCTTTTTTGAAACCTCGCTCGTTACAAATCTTTTATCTCCTTTGAGCATTAGCAGATAAAAAACGCTCTGCGCGGAATTAGTCAGCAGCAGATTTTTGCAGATTTCGCCGCCCACAACTTCCTCTATCTTTTTACATTCTTCGATAGACTGCACAGGGGAGTGGTAAAAAATATTATATTTTATGCCGAGTCCGTCCAAAAAAGAGCAGACAGCCGCCGTGTTTTCACTTTGCATTTATGCACCGACTTTCATAACGATAAAAATAAAGCTGCACCGAAAAACTACGATGCAGCCGAGAGTACTTGTTCTTTTAAAACTGAATTGCGGGAAGCTCGATTTTTGCAATGGCTTCAATAACTGCGGCGCAGATGCTTTCAATAAAAGCGTCAATCTGAGCAAGGAAGCCGTTCAAATTTATGTCGCCGAAAGCTTCGGTTGCCGTTTCGTTAAAAGCCGCGATATGGTCTGAAACCGTAACAAAGAAGTCGCCTACATAGTTATTTACCGTGGCGGCAGCTTCTGCAACTGCATCCTGAACGGAGCCTGCAAAATCGGCGTCGGCAGCGAAGCCGCAAACAGACAGCATAGCGGTAAGAGCTGCGAATACAAGCAAAACTGAAATGAATTTCTTCATATAATACCACTCCTTCATTTTTTATACATTATATAGTATTTATGTTCATTTGTCAAGACACATTATGAATAAAAAGCCGATTCATAATTCTTTGCGTCAATTTTAATTGACTTCCACGGGCCGCTGCTGCAATCCTCGTGGGTCAGAATACCGTCTTCATAAGAGTGGATATTTGAAAAGCTTGATTTTCCTTTTGAGAGCACCCAATAAATGTTGACAGTTTCATCGGGCACGGGGAAAACGCTTTCCTCGGCGGTGAATTTTTCACTGCGAAGCTCGCCGCAGACAAAGGAAACTATTTTGTCGTCACCGTCAAACTTAATATAACAGCGTGAGTCTGCGCTCTGAATGACGTAAGCACCGTCGGCAGTTTTGGAAAACTCAAGATATTCTTCCGTATGCGAGCCTTGACTGTCCTCGGTTATAAATGAATACCGGAAGCTGTCGGCGTCGGCGTCATATTCCGCAAGATATTCCTCGGACGCTTCTTCTGACACAAATCGAAGCGAAAAGTGAGTTTCACCGTCGGAATCATAAATTATATCCGCGCCCGAGCTTTTGAGCTTATATGCGGATTTTGCCGCTTCATCTGTCATATCTGCGGTGAAATCTGCGGTTATGTCAAAATGCTCAAGGCTGAAAGGCTCAAAGGCGGTGAGTATATAATCCTTTTCAAGAAAGAAATTGCTTTCATTTTCAAGCTTTATCGAGTTGTTGTGTTCTCTTTCAAGAATGTCAACCTTGGCTTTCATTGCCGAAATAACCGCGAAATATCTTTCACGGCAGCCGATAAAGGTTTTATCGGTGTTTGTGATGTTGAGCATATCGGCGGTTTTGAATTTTTGCTCCGTTTCTTTTCCCGAGCAGGAGCAGAGCAGCAAAAGCACCGCCGCAATAAACAGGGAAATACATTTTTTCATCAGCATTAACTCCCGTAAAAAAGGAGCATTCCGCGATTGCGGGGAATGCTCCTGCTTTTTATATTATTTTTCGCTGAGCAGCTTTGCAAGCTCGTCCATAAAGGTGTTGATATCCTTAAACTGGCGGTAAACCGAGGCAAAGCGGACATAGGCGACCTCGTCAAGGTCCTTGAGCTTATCCATGGCAAGCTCTCCGATGTGAACGGAGGTTACCTCGCGGTCAAGCGAATTTTGGAGCGCGGCTTCGATTTCGTTAACTGCTGTTTCAATTTTTTCAAGCGAAACAGGGCGTTTTTCACACGCTCTGAGCATACCGTTGAAAAGCTTGTTTCTGTCGAAAACCTCTCTGGATTTATCCTTTTTAACAACAATGACAGGAACGCTTTCGATTACTTCATATGTGGTAAAACGCTTTTGACAGCCTGTGCATTCTCTGCGGCGGCGTATGCGCTCGCCCTCGTCGGTAGGCCTTGAATCAATAACCTTGCTTTCTTCGCAGCCGCAAAACGGACATTTCATAGGCTTTCAGCACTCCTTAAAATTAGGTATTTTTATTTATATACTAATATAACAATTTAAGTATATCATATCATTTTAATTTTTCAAGAGTATTTTATAAATTTTGCATATAGTTCAGAGCGTCCGCAAGCTCGGACGGCTCTTTGAAATTGGAGCGGTAAAGCTCAATGATGTAATTTCCGCGGTAATCCGCCGAGTCCATAACCTCAATCAGCTTTTTAAAATCAAAGCAGCCCTTGGAGGGGGGCAGGCAGTCGCATTTTCGGTCATGGTCGCTCAGATGAATATGAATAATGCTGTCTTTGAACTCATTGGCAAATTCAATCGGCGAAAAGCCTGCGCGTACAGCCTGTTTAACATCAAAAACCATTTTGAAGTCACTGCCCATTGATTTTCTCATCATACGCAGGAATACGGGATTTTCGCTGTAATGGCGGTTAACATTTTCCTGGCATACCGTAACGCCGAATTCCTTGCCTGCTTTGACAAGCTCGGAAAAACGCTCGATATATTCAAGACCCGTGATTTTGCCGGGCAGCAATGAGCCGTGGATAACGGATATGCCCGCTCCGAGAGAGGCCGTGAAATCAAAGCACCTTTTATAGAAATCAAGAGCGTCAAGATATCGCCTTTTGTATTCGCCGAAAAGCATATATGTTTCTGAAAACGAAGAAAACGGGTGAACCGAAACGATATGCATACCGTATTTTTCGGCAATTTCCCTGAGGATTCTTGCAAATTCGGGCGAGGTTTCGCTCGGAGAATTCAAAAAAATCTCGCAGGTTTTAACTCCGAGCTTTCCGAGCTCTTCAAGGGCGTCTTCCGTATTCTGAGGATAAAGGCAGGCGGTAGAAACTCCGAATGACATTGCGTTCAGTCCTTAATTGGTAATATTTAATGTTTGAATACCCAAAGGCTTTGATGTATAATTTAAATCAGAAAAACACAGGAGGTTCCGAATGAAAAAGCTGTTAAAAGAGATTAACCGCGGCGCAAGGAGAACGCTGATAACAGGCGGAGCGCTTATTGCCGCCGTGCTTGCGGCGTCGGTTTTTCTTTACTTAGGGGCAGGGCGGCTCTTTGATTATTACGGCGCTATGGATATCAGCGAAAAGCTGCTTGCAAGCGTCAGACCGCTCGGCGTTGCCGTGTGTGCGGGTTCTCTGGGCATTGAGTATTCATCGAGGCGCAGAGGCAACCCCGATAACTGAATTATATCACAATGCTTATTGAATTTCAAGAAGTCAGAAAGCAGGGAAAAAGCTTTTGCCTTTCCTTGCTTTTATTTTTGAAAATAACATATTTTCGATAAAAAATCGGAAAACACGGGGCTTCCGCTTGAAAGATATGAACTGATGAACCGAATCTGGTATGAGGAAGGTATCTACAAATCGGCGGAATAAGCCGCTTTTGAATGAATTTTGTTTTTTTGATTGACATATTGAAATTAAGGTGCTATAATACCCACATCAAACGCAAAGGAGAGCCGCAATGAAAGGTTTTGTCGCAGCAAGAACTCACACCTCAATGTGCATGTTTCGCATGTGCATGCTTTGCTGTGCCAATTTTTCAAAAGCGCTTTCCTAATAATGAATGTGCCCTCGGGCAGTTGTTTTTCGTTGATTTCAGGGAAGCTGTAAAAAGCTTCCCTTTTGCATTTATGAAAGGAGTTCGTTATGAAAACGGTAACACAGATTATTGTTGAAACGAATATTAAGAATAAGCGAATGTGCCGATGTCTTAATCTTCGGTAATCAATAAAAATAAGAAAATTTAAAGTTAAGGAGACTTTACAATGAAAAAAATACTTTCCGCAGTTCTCGCAGTTGTTCTCGCATTCTCTGTTCTGGCGGCATTTTCGTCCTGCTCAAAAGAAGAGGGTCTGATTATCGCCGTTCCCAATGACACCACCAACGAAGCCCGCGCATTGCTTCTGCTTCAGGAGCAGGGCATAATCACCCTCAAAGAGGGCGCAGGCATCACCGCTACGATTCTTGACATTGCCGAAAATCCCCACAACATCACCTTCAAAGAGGTTGAGGCTGCTCAGCTTCCCAATGTTCTTCAGGATGTTGATTACGCGGTTATTAACTCAAACTATGCAATTTCCGCAAACCTTAATCCCGTTACCGACGCTCTTGCTCTTGAAGGCTCATCATCGGCTTACGGCAACATTCTTGCAGTAAAAGAAGGCAACGAAAATTCAGCGCTTATCAAGGCTCTCAAGGCTGCGCTTGAAAGCAAGCAGGTAGCTGATTTCATTTCTCAGAAATACGGCGGAGCAGTTGTCAGCACGGTTGAAAATCCCGGCGACGGCTATGACGCAAGCGTAAATTATGACGCTCTCGCAGGTCAGACCGTATCGGTTGCGGCTTCTCCCGCACCTCACGCAGAAATCCTTAAAATAGCTCAGGAAATCCTTGCGGCAAAGAATATCACTCTTAAAATAGTTGAATACACCGACTATGTTCAGCCCAACAATGTTGTTGAAAGCGGCGAAATCGACGCCAACTACTTCCAGCATACACCCTATCTTGACGATTTCAATGCCGAAAACGGAACTCATATCGTATCCGTTGCAACCATCCATGTTGAGCCTCTGGGCATCTACGGCGGAAAGCAGACCTCGCTTGACGCTGCAAAATAAAAACATCCGTATTCGGAGGTTGACCCGATGATTGAAATAAAAAATCTTTCAAAAGCTTTTCAGACTGCCGACGGAACGGTTGAAGCGCTAAAAAATGTCAGCCTGACTATTAATGACGGCGATATTTACGGCATAATCGGCATGAGCGGCGCAGGCAAAAGCACTCTCGTGCGGTGTATAAATATGCTTGAACGCCCGACTCAGGGCAGCGTTTTGATTGACGGCTGCGATATCGGCAGCCTCAACGGCGCACAGCTCCGTGAAAAAAGGCGCAATATAACGATGATTTTTCAAGGCTTCAATCTGCTTATGCAGAGAACCTGCCTTAAAAATGTCTGTTTTCCGCTTGAGCTTGCGGGCGTCGGCAAGCATGAAGCTAAGGCGCGCGCCTATGAGCTGCTTGAAACGGTCGGTCTGCCCGATAAGGCAAACGCCTATCCCGCTCAGCTTTCCGGCGGTCAGCAGCAAAGGATTGCGATTGCAAGAGCTCTTGCAACAAATCCCAAGGTTTTGCTTTGCGATGAGGCAACAAGCGCTCTTGACCCAAACACAACTCATTCAATTCTCGGGCTGATAAAGGATATCAATGAAAAGCTCGGTATAACGGTTATTATCATCACTCATCAGATGAGCGTTGTTGAAGAAATCTGCGGCAAGGTTGCAATTCTTGACGGCGGCTCGGTTGTTGAGGAGGGCGCGGTAAGCGAAGTGTTTTCCGCTCCAAAATCAGACGCGGCGAAGAGGCTTGTTTTCCCCGAAAGCTGCGAAGCTGACGAGATTATAACCCATACAAAGGGCGAAAAGGTTATCAGAGTTGTTTTTAACGGCGCAAAAGCTGCCTCAACTCCTCTGATTTCAAAAATGGCTATGGAAAAGAATATAACCGCCAACATTATGGCGGCGTCAACCAAGAGCATAGGCGACAAGGCTTACGGCAATATGCTTTTGGGAATTTCGGGTGAGGAGCAGATGAAGCAGGCTGTTGAATATCTGCGCTCCGTTCCCGACATTATCGTTGAGGAGGTTGAGGACTGATGCTTGAAAATCTCTTTGCCTCCGATGCGGTTGCAGAGGCTTTTGAAATAGTCAAAACCGAGTTTCCGCTCGGGCTTTGGGAAACCTTTTATGTTACCGTGCTTGCAACGGCGTTTGCAATTATTCTCGGGCTTCCTTTGGGAGTTATGCTCGTTGCGGGAGAAAAAAACGGCGTAATGCCCCTGCCAAAGAGCCTGATGCATTTCCTGAATGTAGTCATAAATCTGCTGCGCTCCGTGCCGTTTCTTATTCTTATGATTATGGCTTTCCCGCTTGCCCGCGCAATAGTCGGCACGGCGGTAGGCACAACGGCGTCAATAGTGCCGCTTGTAATAGCGTCGTTTCCGTTTGTGGCAAGGCTTGTTGAAAGCAGCCTGCGCGAAGTAAATCCCAATATTATCGAGGCGGCTCAGAGTATGGGCGCGTCTCCGCTGCAAATTATTGTTAAGGTTATGATTCCCGAGAGCGTTCCCTCCCTTATTTCAAATGCCACAATAGCAATAACCACAATTCTCAGCTATTCGGCAATGAGCGGAATCATAGGCGGCGGCGGTCTCGGAAAAATTGCGATAAACTACGGCTATTACCGCTATAAGTATCTTGTTATGCTCCTTGCGGTTATTCTGCTTATCGCGCTTGTTCAGATTTTCCAAAGCGTCGGCACACGGCTCGCAACAAAGGCCGATAAACGCCTGAAACGATGAACTGAATAATATTAACATACCGCTGATTATCGGCAGGCTCTCTGCCTCATAATCGGCGGTGTTTTTCGTGTTATTTATTGTGAACATTCCATATAAAAAATCAGCAGTCCCTCAGCGTTTAAGCTGAGGGACTGCTGATTTAATAAAGCATTGTGTATGAGCCTTTTTCATCCGCTGTAAAACATATCTTCAATTATGTACGGAACATGAATCGGCTCAACGGCATTTTCGTTGAGCAAATTTGCAAGCGTTTCTGCCTCACTTTCTGTGGCGGTGAAATCCAAGGCAATTAGGGAATAATCTTCAACTCCAAACAGGTCAGCAACCTCACCGTCAATTATTTTTGAAATTCTGACAACGCGATACATAGTATCCCTCCTAAAATAATTGACCCTAATTGTCACACATTATAAACCTATTTTAGAATATTTTCAAGTGGGAAAGCAGGCATTTTTTGCCAAATTCACAATTTCAGCGGTTTAAACAAATCGAAAAGTGACGATTTGTTTAAAATGCATAAAAAGAATAATACCCTTAAAATCAACAAAAAAGCGGCGCACTGCAATCCGAATTGCGGTGCGCCGAAAATGTGTTTTTAACCGATATCAGTCAACCGTAACCGTTCCGTCGGGTTCAACGGTGATTTTCATTCCGTCCTTAACATAGTCAAGAAATTCCTGACCGAGGCAGTCAACCGTTACCATCGGTTCGTCTGTCCATACAGCCGCAAGAACAGCACCTGCACAGGCGAGGGAATCAATATGCTCCGAGAAGAGCATACAGGCAGGATTTCTGTTCATGGCTTTTGCACAGTAGAGAACCATACCGCCGGTCGTAGAGCCGATAGTCTGCGGAAGGCAGAGAGCCGTTCCTACCATAGGCTTTTCATAAAGGTCAGCATTGTTCTGATCGCCGCATTTGGCGGTTTTGTCACCGAACTGCAAGGCGTTCTGGAAAGAGGCGAGAGTGTTGAAGCCGCCGTGAGAAACAAGAGCGTTTGCAGTGCAAGAGCCTGCCACAACGGGGCGTCCTTTAAACTGTTTCATCTTACTTTGCCTCCTTTGTGATTATGTCAAGAATTTCATCGCTTCTGTAATAGCGGGAGGTTGTATATGTCCTGAGCTTGTTTGAATTGGTGATAACGGGCATTGCCTTGCACAGGGGATTATTCATATACATAAGCGGGCAGATATAGCTGAGAATAACGCCCGTTGCTTTAAGCTTTTCGGCATAGGGAGTTTTGTTGAACTCATCAATAACAGAGGGAGCGGCGGTAAATACCGTAGGAATGGAAACCTTTTTAAGACCGTTCTTTTTAAGACCCTCCGTTACATTATCCGTCCATTCGATAAGCTGAGCGCGTGAAAGGTGGGGACAGCCGATAAAGCAGAGCTTCGGAGTTGCGTCCTTTTTCTTCCACATAACGGGGTAGCTTTCCTGAACTCTTGCAAGCTCGGCGTCATCGATAACATATGTTTTTGCACCCTCGGCAATAAGGCTTTCGCCTGATTCAACCGCTTCGGGAGTGAGGTTTTCGATATGATAAAGACCAACTGCGCCGTTGGATGCGGTTGCCGCGCCGAAATCTTTAAGATAAGCTTTGGCGTCGCCGTTAAGCTCCGTTCCTATCCATTTGTCAAGCCCCTTGACGAAAGGAACATCCTCCATAACCTTCATACCGATTGCGGAGCCGAGAATTTGAGCCTCGGGCTTTTTGGTTGTTTTAACTTCAACAATCCAGGTTGCCTTTCTTCCCTCGTCGGTAACAAGTCCGAAATAAGGAACTCTGCCGACTATTGAGCCGAAAAGCTCAATAATGCCGGAATTTCTGTTGCAGCGTGCGCCGAGAACGGAGTTGGCATAAACAACAGCCGAGGACTCAGCCCATGAAAGAACCTCGCCCTTCTTGGGAACATTGCCTACCTCATCCATATAACAGGTGCAGGTGTAGGCATTTTCATCGGCAAGACCGAGCTTTGAAAGCTGCGAATCATAGCTCTTTTGCATTGTGTACATAAACTTGTTAAAAATAAGCTTCTGAAGGAAATTTGCGGGAACATTGGGGTCAAGCGGCTTGGGGTCAACGGAGAATTTCTGAGTTGAAATTGCGCCGCCCTCAATGAGCTGATCCATAAGGTCGTAAACGGGCTTCATAACTTTAAGACCGAAGCTTGTTACAAGGTGACCCATTTTGCTCTCGACGGGAACCATCTTTGTTGCTCCGAAAGCGTCGCCGTAAAGCACAAGGGTTTTCATAACCTTTGCCATGGTTTCGCCCTTCGAGCCGTTGAGAATATCAACTTCCTCGGGGGTTAGTGTCATTTTATAATCCATAAATGCGTCTGTCCTTTCATCCGTAATTAAAGTGAAAGCGCGAGCATATAGCCTGACTTGGTTGCCTCAAAGACCTTGCCGCCCTTGAAGCTGTCGCCGATGTTATATACTTCTTTGTCGTTGCAGACCTTCTGGAATTCAAGGAAAAGCTCTTCGTCGGGTCTGCCGCCGCCCGCCATAATAATCATATCGGCTTTGAGAGTTTCAACAGTTGATTCGTCGCCGATTTTCTTGGCAAGCGGATTGAGAACATTCTCGGGAAGTATCGGAGTCCAAGTAAGATAGGGGTCGGGAACATTCTTATGCTTGTTTCTTGAAACCTTAACGCCGCCGTCAACGAATTCAAGAAGCTTTGTGCAGTTAAGAAGCTTGATATTTGAATCATACATATATTTAAGCAGATAGCCTCTGTTTGCCGTGCAGGTATGATTCATAAAATACGGCGTCATTTCAATAACCGTAACATTCTTGCCGTGCTCTTTGTTGAGGAAGTAAGCCGTTTCACAGCCTACAACGCCGCCGCCGATAACTATGATATCCTTTGCGTCCTTAACAAGCTCGGGATTTTCAAGGACTGCAACTGCCTGAGCGGCTTTGGCGTTTTCATAGCCGGGAAGCTTGAAGAAGATATCTTTTGTGCCTGCGGCTACAACGATCTTGTCATATCCCGCCGCCTTTATTGCTTCGGGAGTTGCTTCGCTGCCGAGGTGAAGCTTGAATTTATATTCTTTTTCTGCTCTCTCGATAACGCCTTTGAGATATTCAAGGTAGTTGGCAACATCAAATTTAATACCCGGAGTACTTGCGCTGTTAAGTCTGCCGCCGATGCGGTTATCCTTTTCATAAAGGTCAACCTCGTGACCGCGCCTTGCCGCAGTTACGGCGCACATAATGCCTGCGGGACCTGCACCGATGACTGCAATTTTGCAGGGCTTTTCTGCGGGAGTGGGGATTTCGGGATAGATTTCCTCAAACGCCGTTCTGGGATTTACTGCGCACTGAGGATGACCGCCCTCAACAAATTCGTTCAGGCAGGCTTCCTGGCAGCCGATGCAGGGGCGGATTTCGTTAACCCTGCCCGTGCGAGCCTTGTTGGGCCACTCGGGGTCTGCAAGCAGAGGTCTGCCGAGCATAACCATATCGCATTTGCCCTCGCGCAGTGCTCTTTCCGCAAGGTCGGGATAGCCGAGCTTGCCGACGCCGACAACGGGAACGGGAACACCCGCATTTGAAAGAATGTTGTTTTCGGCAAAGAAATCCTTAACGATTTTAGCGATGTCGAGGAAGCAGCCGGGAGGCATTGATCCGGGCGGGTGGGGGAGCCACCAGTTGTCATAGCAGCCGAGGTCAACATCAAAGATATCAACGCCCGCCTTGACGAGATTTTTCATATAATCAAGCGTCATTGCGATTGTTCTGCCGTTTTTATATTTTTTGAGAGCGGGTTTATCCATTCTTTCGCCGTAGGTTTCATTAAGAGCCAGCGAAAGGTCGATTCTGTACATAATCGGATAACGGTCATCGGTGCGCTCACGGATTTTCTTAATCATATCGATGCCGAAAGCCTGCCAATCGGCATATTTGCCCATCTTGCGGCGGTTAAATGCGGGGTTGGTAAGCTGCTCAATAAGATAGCCCTCGTGACCGTGAAGATAAATTCCGTCAAGATTCATTGCCTTGGCGTCTGCCGCCGCCTGACCTATGTTGGCGATTATCTTTTTACACTTATGGTCGGAAAGCTGCATACAAGGAACCTCGGGCATATACCAGTTCTTGTTCCACGAAGCGGAAACGGGCAGCTTAAACTGAGTTGTGAGGCATTGGGGATTGCCTACTCTGCCGAGACCAGCCGTTGCCTGAAGGAATACCTTTGCACCGTAGGAGTGAGCGTTTGCCGCAAGGTCGCGCCAGCCGGCAAAAACGGTTCTGCTGCGGTCAATTCTCGGGAAATAAGTCAGCTTATCAAGCTCGGTTATTGAGTTGTCAATGCCGTGAGTAACAGGAACAAGACCCGTGGTGATAAGTCCGACGCCGCCCTTGGCTCTCTCCGTGAAATAGGCAATCATTTTTTCGTTGGGTCTGCCTGTTTCGTCACACATTGAGATGTTGCCCATGGGCGCCATAACGAGCCTGTTTTTAACTGTCATGCGGTTGATTTTGATGGGGGAGAACATTGTGTCATAGGGGAAAAGCTCGGAAGTCATTTTGCCTTCGCTGAGTTTCTTTGAATCAAGAAACCAATCGGCATATGAATTCATAAGCTCCTGCACCTTGGCGTCTTTTTTAAGAGTTGTGCTCATTATATCCCTCCTGATATATTTTTCAATTAATTGTAACATCTATATGCTTGAAATTCAATATTTAATGTCAAAAAACCTTATTTTTTTGTAAAACACAGCGAAGCGCAGTGTATAATGCGTAATGCGTAATGCGGAATTAATGACGGGCTGCGCCCGTACCCAATTATATTTTTTGCGTTGAAAATTCGTAGGGACAGCCCTTGCGGCTGTCCGTGAAAGAACAGAATTTCATGGCGAAATTAGTAGGGGACGATGCCCTCATCGTCCCAATCACGGCGACCCCGCGCGGTTGCTCGAAATCCGATAATCAATAACACCCTCAGCGTAGGGCGGGGGCTTGCTCCCGCCGAAAAAATGATTGTTTTTAATTTCCAATCCTCCGTCACGGCTTCGCCGTGCCACCTCCTTTGCCAAAGGAGGCTAATTTTACCGTGAGCTTTCGGCGTAATTCGTAGGGGACGATTCCTCAGCTTTCCGTGGAGCAATCAGAGTTTTACGGGCAGAAAAACGGGCAGTCAAAAGACTGCCCGCCGTGATTATGCTTATTTATCCGATAAAATCTCCTTGGCGCTTGCCGCAAGACCTGCAATGCCCTGCAGGTCGCTCGGAATGATGAGCTTGGTCGCTTTGCCGTCTGCCGCTGTTTCAAAAGCTTCAAGGCTCTTGATGGTCAGATATCCTTTGCCGGGAGCGGCTTCGTTGATAAGCTCAATGGCTTTCGCTCTTGCCTGCTCAACTTTAAGAATAGCTTCCGCTTCGCCCTCTGCCTCTCTGATTTTTGCTTCCTTAACGGCTTCTGCGGCGAGGATTGCACTCTGCTTTTCAGCTTCCGCGGCGAGAATCTGGCTTTCTTTAAGACCCTCGGCAACGAGGATTTTACTTGCCTTTTCGCCCTCTGCGGTGAGGATTGCTTCACGGCGCTGACGCTCGGCTTTCATCTGCTTCTCCATCGCGTCCTGAATTTCCTTGGGCGGCAGAATGTTTTTAAGCTCAACTCTGTTGACCTTTATGCCCCACGGGTCGGTCGCTTCGTCAAGAATTCCTCTGATTTTTGCATTGATAACATCTCTTGAGGTGAGCGTGTGGTCAAGCTCCATTTCGCCGATGATGTTTCTGAGCGTTGTTGCGGTCAGATTTTCAATAGCCGAAATGGGTCTTTCAACGCCGTAGGCAAAGAGCTTCGGGTCGGTAATCTGGAAGAAAACGACCGTGTCTATCTGCATTGTAACATTATCTTTTGTGATAACGGGCTGGGGCGGGAAATCGACAATCTGTTCCTTGAGGGAAACCTGCTTTGAAATTCTCTCAATAAAGGGAATTTTGATGTGGAAGCCCGTCTGCCAGGTGGTGCTGTATGTTCCGAGTCTTTCAATAACATATGCCTTTGACTGAGGAACAATTTTGATGTTGAGAATAACAACCGCGATGAGAAAAACCGCTAAAAGTATTAAAATCAATCCGCCTATGAAATCCATGTTTCTTCCTCCTTAATTCTTTGCCGTGTTTAAACGGCAGGTTGGTTTATATTGATTATTTGTTTTCTGCTCTGACAATAAGCTTTACGCCGTCGATTTTTTCAACGGTCACGAGATCGTCCTTTTTAAAGACCGTTCCGTCGGCTGAGCGTGCGGTCCATGTTATACCGTTAACATGAACCTGACCCTTGCCCTCGATATTGTTGATATCCTCGATGACTACCGCAGTCTGACCTATACATCGGTCAGCATTGGTAGGCTGCATTGTTTTTTGCGTTGCTTTTCTGACGAGGGGGCGCGTGGCAATCAGCGAGATAACCGAAACCGCAAGGAAAACTATCCATTGCAGCCATTGCGGCGCGTGACATCGCTCGGCGATGATTGCGGCGGCGGCGCCTGCGGCAAACCAAATCGTAACGAGTTGAGCCGTGGCGGCCTCGACAATGATAAGCACAACGAGCAGAACAATCCAGAAAATCAGCATAGCGTATTCCATAAATTCTCCTCCTCTTCACTTCGATTTTCAAAACCGCCGACCTTTAAAAATATGCGGCTCGAAAACCATTTTTGCCCGGATCTGAGCTGAATATATTCTACCACTTTTCTTTATAAAACACAATAGTCCCGGGGCTTGCGGAACGGATTTTACAAATTGTACATAATTTGAAGCTATAAAATATTTTCAAGGCTCAGTTTTTCGGCGAGCGTGAGGCTTTGAATCTGATTTATTGCCTCTATGCATTTCAAGCGGAACTCTTCTCTTTCCGAGTGCTCGATTATCAAAGGCAGAGCGGTTATATTCAGCTCCAATTCATCCATTCCCTCGTGAATTACAAGAGAATGAAGCAGGCGGGAAGAGCTGCTCCACTGAGACAGAAGCATATCGGTTTTTTCGGCAAGCTCGGCGTCGGAGCAGGTTTCCGAGCAGTCAACCAGCTCATTAAGAGATGCCGAAAGCTTGTCCATCTCCTTGCGGAAAACATATCCCGACCAGGCGGCAACGGCAATAGCGCTCGCAAGGAGCAAAAGTGCGGCGGCAACTCTTTTCAATCATCTGTCTCCTTTTTTGCTATATATGAAGCTCCGTCGGCGTTGACGGTCATAATGATTATCTCTTTCATCGGTATTTTACTTGAAAGAACGAGCTTTTTAATCGCTGAAGCGTCAATTCCCGCTTCATCGGCTGTGTCCTCAATTATCTTCCCGTCGCAGATAACGGCAAAGGGCATTCCGCCGTCACGCGGGTGAAGGTCAAGATCGGACGCGGTGGTGTTTCTGTATTCGGGTTTAAGAAGAACGCTGATTTTTCCGTTGGTTTCAAATATTGCGTAAGATACCTGTGAAATCTCAAAAACATCCTTTTGCCTGAGCGCCGTAACAAGGTCGTTAACCGTCATACGAAGTTTTTTGAGCGCTTTTAAATCAATCTTTCCGTCACGAATGACTATTACGGGATGCCCCTGCATAAAAGCGCGCAGCTTATAGCTTTTAAGCCCTGCCGCCGAGGTGAGAATTTCATAGGCAACAAGCACAAAAAGCGCAACTATCGAATTCATAATCGGTATGGTGTTATCCTGCATCGGTATTGACGCTATCTCGGAAATCAGTATGGTTATAACAAGCTCTGAGGGCTGAAGCTCGCCTATCTGCCTTTTGCCCATCAGCCGAATAAGAAAAATAATAATCGCATAAAGCACGGATGCTCTGATAAGAGTTACTGCCAATCGGCTCATTCCTTTCTTTTGCCGTTTCCGTTATATTTTTCTCCGAAATACCGCCAATATTTATTGTTGACTTAATAACGGAATGTGTGTATACTTTCATTATCATTCCAAAGGGGTTGATTTTTATTAAATATTATCTCGGAATGGATATAGGCGGCACAAAATGCGCCGTTGTTCTCAGCGAAAAAAGCGCTTCCTCGGTCAAGGATAAAATCAGATTTGATACCTTGGCGGGCAGAGGTTGGGAAAAGGTTGTCGGAGAGCTGATTTTTTCTGCAAAGGCTTTGCTGTCAAGAAACGGCGTTTCTCCCTGCGAGGTTATTGCCTGCGGCGTAAGCTGCGGAGGTCCGCTCAACAGCGATACGGGCATAATTATGCGCCCGCCTAATCTCCCCGATTGGGATAATGTGCCTCTTGCGGATATTGTAAAATCAGAGCTTGGTATTCCCTGCAAGGTCAGAAACGATGCCGACGCCTGTGCGCTTGCCGAGTGGAAATTCGGCGCGGGTAAGGGATGCAGAAATATGGTTTTTCTGACCTTCGGAACGGGAATGGGCGCAGGTCTTATAATAGACGGCAGGCTCTATTCGGGCACGAGCGGCACGGCAGGCGAGGTGGGTCACATCAGGCTTGATGCCGACGGTCCCGTGGCTTACGGCAAAGCGGGCTCGTTTGAGGGCTTTTGCAGCGGAGCGGGTATAGCCGCAATGGGCAAAAAAATGCTTTCGATTTATAACGGCTCAACCATAATTCCGCGTGATGACGTTACGGCAAAAACGATAGCGCAGGCGGCAGATGCGGGCGATAAGCTTGCAAACGCAATTTACCGCCGCTGCGGAGAAAAGCTCGGGCAGGGAATTTCGATTTTAATTGATATTCTCAATCCCGAAAAAATAGTTATCGGCAGCATTTTTCAGCGCTCGGGTCATCTGCTTATCGAGAGTATGAACGAAGCAATCAAAAAAGAGGCGCTTTCGGTTTCCGCTCAGTGCTGTGAGGTTGTTCCCGCAATGCTCGGCGATGAAATCGGAGATTTTGCCGCCCTCGGAGTTGCAAAAGATTTTGCGGAGGGAGAAAAATGAATTCTGATATTTTAAAAGAGCTTTTTGAGCGATATCCCGCGCTTCTGAAATGCGAAAGCGAGATAATCGGAGCTTATGATATTTTTGAAAACTGCTTTTTGAGCGGAGGAAAGCTGCTCTGCTGCGGCAACGGCGGCAGCGCGGCGGACTGCGACCATTTTGTGGGCGAGCTTATGAAAGGCTTTTTGAAAAAAAGACCGCTTTCTGCGGAAGAAAAGGCGGCTTTCGGCGATGATTTTGCCGCGGACAATCTGCAAAAGGGTTTGCCTGCGGTTTCACTATGCGCTCATTCGGCGCTGATGACGGCTTTTGAAAACGACGCCGTTCCGAGCCTTGTTTTTGCTCAGCAGGTTTACGCATACGCAAAAAAAGAGGACGCTCTGCTGTGTTTGAGCACCTCGGGATTTTCGCAAAATGTTGTCTATGCGGCAAAGGCGGCAAAGGCGGCGGGTATAAAGACGGTTTCGGTTACGGGCGAAAAGGAAAGTCCGCTTTCGGAGCTGTCAACCGTCTGCATAAGGCTGCCCGAAAGCGAAACATTCAAAATTCAGGAATTAACTCTGCCTGTATATCATTGCCTTGCGGCGATGCTTGAAAGCAGATTTTTTAAAATTTAACATTTTTTAAGGAGAAAAAGAAATATGAGTAACATACCCAGATGCGAGCATCCCAATCCCCAGTTTGAGAGAGCCGATTGGCTCAATCTTAACGGAGAATGGGATTTTGAGTTTGATTTCGGCAACAGCGGCAGAGAAGCGGGCTTCGAGAAAAAAGAGGAATGGAGCAAAAAAATCATCGTTCCGTTCTGCCCCGAGAGCAAGCTGTCGGGAATTGAACACAAGGATTTCATTCCCGCCGTATGGTACAGAAAGAAGATAAACATCACTGCCGAGCAGTTAAAGGGCAGAGTTTTGATTCATTTCGGAGCCGTTGACCATGAAGCATATCTTTTCGTTAACGCAAAGAAGGCGGGTTATCATAAAGGAGGCTACACCTCTTTTCAGTTTGACATAACCGATTATCTGACCGAGGGCGAAAACACCGTTGTTGTTAACGCTGTTGACGATGTAAGAAATCCTCTTGTTCCGAGAGGAAAGCAGAGCGAGGAACTTAAATCTCACGCCTGTGATTACACAAGAACAACGGGCATTTGGCAGACGGTTTGGCTTGAATTTGTTCCCGAAAAACATATTAAAAGCTTTAAGCTTTATCCCGATTATGTCAACGGAACTCTTTCCGTTTCGGCAGTTGTTGAGGGCTGCGGCAGCTTTAAAGCGGAGGCTTTTTATGAGGGCAGAGCCGTCGGTTCGTTTGAAAAGAAAGCCTGCGGCACGGTCAACGGAGAAATCGTCCTTTCCGAAAAACATCTGTGGGAGGTCGGCTGCGGCAGACTTTATGATTTGAAGCTGACATTCGGCGAAGATGAAGTAAAGAGCTATTTCGGACTTCGCGGCGTTAAGCTTGACGGCTTTAAGTTCCTCATCAACGGCAAATCCGTTTTCCAGAGACTTGTGCTTGACCAGGGCTTTTATCCCGACGGAATTTACACCGCTCCGACCGAGGCGGACTTGGTAAAGGATATCGAGCTTTCTCTTGCCGTCGGCTTTAACGGCGCAAGGCTTCATCAAAAGGTTTTCGAGCCGAGATTCCTTTATCATTGCGACAAAATGGGCTATATTGTTTGGGGAGAATTTCCGAACTGGGGGCTTGACCATTCAAGAACCGACGCCCTTTCGGCTTTCCTGCCCGAGTGGTGCGAGGCTGTTGCAAGAGATTTTAACCATCCCGCCATTGTCGGCTGGTGCCCGTTCAATGAGACTTGGGATATTAACGGCAGAAAGCAGGAGGACGAGCTGCTGCGAATGGTTTACAGAGTTACAAAGCAGCTTGACGAAACCCGCCCCTGCATTGACACAAGCGGTAATTTCCATGTTGAAACCGATATCTTCGATGTTCACGATTACGAGCAGGATTATACCGTTTTTAAAGCACATTACGATAAGCTGACGGAAACCGGAGAGCTTTTCGATAATCACAGAAATAAGCAGCACTATAACGGCGAGGCAACCTTTGTCAGCGAATACGGCGGAATTCAGTGGTCTGCGGGCGACAGGGGCGACGCTTGGGGCTACGGCAACGCGCCGAAAACCGAGGAAGAATTTATCGAGAGATATAAGGGTCTGACCGACGCTCTGCTTGATAATGACAAGATGTTTGGCTTGTGCTACACCCAGCTTTACGATATCGAGCAGGAGCAGAACGGATTATATTACTATGACCGCACACCCAAATTTGACCCCGAAATTTTCAAAAAAATCAATTCCCGCAAAGCGGCAATAGAAGATTGATTTGATATGCAGAGTTAATAATCGGGACCTTCGGCTTAGCCGAGGGTCCCGATTTTACTGCTTTATATATTGCAAATATCACATTGTCAAGGCG
>JAEDGK010000028.1 GCA_016297555.1 Clostridiaceae bacterium | reverse complement strand
ACGCTGAGGACAGCGTTCCCTACCGGAGCTGTGTTTTCGTAATTCACCAATTCCGCATTACACATTTTAGCATTGTTTTCACGGTTGATTGCGCAAAAAGGCTCGCGCCGTTTGACGCGAGCCTTGAATTTTTATATATCGGGAATTATTTGTTATCCTTGCCCTTGATTATATCGTTGAGCATAATATAGAACTGGTCATCTTCAAATCCGCCGTCGGCTGCCTTGGGAGCTTCTTTTGAGGCGGGAGCAGATGAGCTTGAAATATCATTACTGCCTGATGAAGAGCCGAAATGAGGAATGCTCGGTGCGCCTGCGGGTGCTGCCGGCTTGGGTGCGGCGGGAGCCGCTTCGGGCGCGGAAGCTGCGGGGGCTGCTGCGGCAGGAGCTTTATTGGCTACTGCGGAAAGGAAAGGATTTGCCGCTACTGCGGGCTTCTCAGGCTCCTTGGAAGAAGAATCAAAGCCTGTTGCGATAACGGTAATAACCATTTCATCATCAAGATCGGGATCAAATGCGATACCCCAAGTGATGTTGGCATCCTCATGAGCCTTAGCGGTGATGATTTCTGCTGCATTCTCAACATCTTCAAGGTCAACATCATCCGAAGCGGTTATGCTGATGATAACGCCCTTAGCGCCTGCGATTGAGGTTTCAAGCAGCGGGCTGGAAACAGCGGCGTTTGCGGAGCACTCCGCCTTGTCTTTTCCCTTTGCTCTGCCGACGCCCATATGAGCGTAGCCGGCATCCTTCATAACGCTTGTTACATCTGCAAAATCGAGATTAATAAATCCGGGAATCTTTATAAGCTCTGAAATACTCTTAACGCCCTGGAGCAAAACCTCGTCTGCCTCGGCAAATGCCTCAGCGATGGTCTTTTTCCTTTCGTCAAGCGCACGAAGTCTGTCATTGGGAATAACGATAAGGCTGTCCACATGCTCGGCAAGCTTTGAAATGCCTTCCTGAGCCTGAACCATTCTTCTGCGACCCTCAAACTTGAAGGGCTTGGTAACAACGCCGATAGTCAGGCAGCCCATATCTTTGGCAACCTGAGCAATTACGGGAGCCGCGCCCGTGCCTGTGCCGCCGCCCATACCTGCGGTTATAAATACCATATCCGTGCCTTTAAGAGCGTCGGAAATGGAATCTCTGCTTTCTTCTGCGGCCTTTGCGCCGATTTCGGGCTTGCCGCCCGCGCCCTGACCGTGAGTTGATTTTTCGCCAATCTGTATCTTATGAGTTGCCTTTGAGTGAACAAGAACCTGCTTATCGGTGTTAACGGCAATAAACTCAGCGCCGAGGACGCCTGAGGTTATCATTCTGTTGACAGCGTTTCCGCCGCCGCCTACGCCGATTACCTTTATCTGAACCGCACTCTCAAAATCATTGTCAATTTCAAATGCCATTTGGTTTGACCCCCTGTGGATTTATTTTTCCAGAAAACCTTAGTATTAAACAGAATTATAATAACATGTATTTGTAAAAAAAACAAGAACAAAATGAAAAATATTCGCATTTTTACCGTTTTTTTTGCAATTTTACTGTATTTGGCAAGAAATACGGCAGAATTTAACTCTTTTCGTCATCTTCATCACTGTCGGAATTATCGTTTTCCGCTTCGCCGTCTGCCTCGGCAACATAATTTTCACGGTATTTTACAAGCTCGCTGACATCGTTGAAATCAGACGGATTGAAATATGCTTTTTTGGCAACGGTCAGATTTACCGTGCCGAACTGCGCAGGGTCAATCGTATTCTCCTGGCTGATAACTCTTTGACCGAGAGACAGCTTGGACGCCAAATCGGAGCTGTCGCCGAGCTGCATTACAATGCGACCCTGATATATAAGGTATATATTATTCTTCTCGGAAACATCTATCAGGTTTATATCTTCCATTCCGTTTTCTGCAACGGAACGCGTTATCTGCTTTATGAGAGAGAGAGTTTTATCCTCTTCCTCGGCGGAAAAAGAAATAACGCTTCCTGCCTCTGCCTTTACGGGAACGGCTCCCGTTATAACTGCCGTGCCCTCGGGCACCTCGCCCGAAAGCTCAAGCACCTTCAGCTCGCTGTTTGTCAGCGCATACATTCCGCCCGACATTTCAACCGCGAAGCCCGCCGAGGTTTCTTCAAGGCGGATGATTATGCCGCTCGGCAGCTTTTTGGTGAGCTTGACATTATCGGTGTAAGGCAGAGTTTTTTCGATTGAAGCCGCCGCCTCGTCAAGATCTGCAAAAATAAGGCTCTTGCCCTGCTGTATTCCGCTTGCGGAAATTATCTGCTCCGAGGTGTAAGGACTTGCGCCCTCAACCTTAAAGGTTTTTACCCTGAAAACAGCAAAAACAATTATCGGGCTGACTATCAGACAGAGCAGCAGAATAAACGCCGTCGCAACGATTGCCAGCCTGAATCTTCTCTTTCTTTTTAAATTTTTAACTCTAATCGCTCTTTCCTCGGGCGTCAGCCTGCGCTGAGCGCCGGGTTGCATTTCTCTGTCCATACTTTCTCCTGCCAATCTTATTTTTCAGGCTCTTTTGATATCGGCGCCAAGCTCTGACAGCCTTGCCTCCGGAGCCTCACATCCCCTGTCAATATGATAAATATTATCAATAACCGTTTTATCCTCCGCTCCGAGAGCGGCTACCGCAAGCGCACATCCGCCTCTTAAATCGCAGGCGGAAACCCGCGCTCCGTGGAGCTTTTTAACGCCTTCAACAACGGCAACGCAGCCATCCTCCACTCTGATGTCCGCGCCCATTTTGATTAATTCGGGCACATGCCTGAATCTGTTTTCAAATATTTTTTCGCTGATAACGCTCGTTCCGTCCGCTTTGGAAAGCATTGCCATAACGATTGCCTGTGAATCGGTCGGGAAACCCGGATACGGCATTGTTCGGAGCGACTTTATTCTTGAAATCCGTTTGGGAGCCTCGGTAATAAGCTCGCCGCCCTGCGCTGTTATTTTACAGCCCGCCGCTTCAAAAACGGGGATTATCGGCGCAAGATGCTCCGTTATAGCGCCCGAAACGGCAACCTTGCCTCCCGCAGAAGCACAGCAAGCCATAATGGTTGAGGCTACTATTCTGTCGGAAATTATCCTGTGCTCCGCTCCGCTTAGCTTCTTTACTCCCCTGATGCGGACAATGCTTTGACCCGCACCCGAAACACACGCGCCGCATTTGTTCAGAAATTCCGCAAGATCAACGATTTCAGGCTCTCTTGCGGCGTTGGTTATAACCGTTTCGCCTTTTGCACTCACGGCGGCAAGCATAATGTTTTCTGTCGCTCCGACGCTCGGAAAAGCAAGGCTTATCTGACAGCCGTTTATTCCCGACGGAGCCTTGCACTCAAGAATCCCGCTTCTTTCGGTTATGTCAACTCCCATTGCGGCAAAGGAGCTCAGATGCAAATCAATCGGCCGCAGACCTATTTCGCAGCCGCCCGGAGCCGAAACCGTTCCCGCTCCGAAACGGGCAAGCAACGCGCCGAGAAAAACAATCGATGAACGCATTTCACGCATCAGCCGCTCGGGAATGTCAAACCTTTCGGCGCAGGATGAATCCACAATAACAGTATGCCCCTCGCGCTTTGTCTTACAGCCGATATGCTCAAGAATTTTGATTGCCGCTTCAACATCGGTCAGCTTGGGGCAATTATGTATCACGCTTACCCCGCCGACTGCTGCCGCTGCGGCGAGAATCGGCAGAGCGCTGTTTTTTGAGCCTTGCAGCTCTGTTTTTCCGCTGAGTGGTCTGCCGCCGTTAATGATAATCTTCTCCATGACCCACGCTCCTTTTAAAAATAAAGGAGAGCATCAAAAAATTGCTCTGTTCCATACTATTCGGAACGCGCGGTCAGTGTGAATTTGCTTTAATCCGTTATCTCACAAAGCGTATCATAAATTCTCTTGGTGGCATCGAGAACCGCCATTTTCGCGGCATTCGCGCCGATTTCAAAAAGCTTTTCCTTATCGGCAAGCAGGGCGTTCACCCTTGCCGTTAGGCTGTCGGGCGTTAAATCCTTTTCTTCAAGAATTTCCGCCGCGCCGTTATTAACAAGCGCCATAGCATTGTGATACTGATGATTTTCGGTAACATAAGGCGACGGAATGAGTATTGACGGCTTGCCCAATGCCTGAAGCTCGCTGAGCGTGCTTGCGCCCGAGCGGCAGATTACGAGGTCTGCGGCAGGCAGACACTTGGGAATATCAATATACTCAACGACTCTGATGTGCGGATTTGCCTCCAAATCAACGCCGCTGCTGCGGAGCTTCTCGGTGAACCAATCCCCGCCCTTGCCCGTAGCGTGAAGAAAAACGCAGTCTTTATCCTTATATTTATTCAATATCATACCGAGCACGGCGTCATTTACGGGCTTTGCGCCGAGACTTCCGCCCATTGAGAGCACAAGCGGCTTGCCGCCGAGAGAAAGCTCTGCTCTTGCAAAATCCGCGTCGGCTTTAAGAATATCGCCTCTGATGGGCAAGCCCGTTATAACGCATGGGTTTTTGGGCTTCATATATTGCTCCGCCTGAGGCACGGTGAGCATAACTCTGTCAACACTGCCTGCAAGAGCCTTGTTTGTTACGCCGGGAAAAGCGTTTTGCTCGTGGATCGCAGTGGGTATTCCCATCTTTGCCGCCGTTCTCAGGACGGGGCCGCTGACATATCCGCCGAAGCCTACAACCAAATCCGGCTTAAAATCATTGATTATTTTTTTCACCTGTGACGATGATTTAACAAGCTTAACAACCGTGCCGATATTATGCTTTACGGCTTCGGGCGAAAAGCTGCGCCAAAATCCGCTGATTTCAATGGTGCGAAGCTCATAGCCCACCTGCGGCACGAGAGTTGCCTCCATTTTATCGGCAGTGCCGACAAAAACTATCTGAGCGTTCTCGGCGTGTTCTTTTATGTATCCCGCCGTACCGAGCGCGGGATTGATATGACCGCCCGTTCCGCCTGCGGCGATAAGAATTCGTTTGTTATCAAGCATCTTTCTTTTTCCTTTCGCTGTTTCTTGATATTGACAGCACTATGCCCATTTCAATCAGAAGCATTACCAAAGAGGTGCCGCCGTAGCTGAAAAACGGCAGGCTTATGCCCGTATTCGGCACGGTGGAGGTGACAACGGCGATATTCAGAGCCGCCTGCAAGCCAACCTGAAAGCTTATTCCCATTGCCGTCATAGCCTCAAATCTGCTTCTTGCTCTGAGACCTATTATAAATCCTCTTGCAACAAGCAGAACAAAAAGAAGAATTATTATCAGCGCTCTGATAAATCCAAGCTCCTCGCAAACAACGGCGAAAACGAAGTCGTTCTGCGGCTCTGGGAGATACATATGCTTTTGCTTTGAATTTCCGAAGCCAAGCCCGAAAAGACCGCCCGAACCTATCGCATAAAGCGATTGCAGGCTTTGCCAGCCCGAGCCCGTTGCCTCTTGAGAGGTCAGCTCCTCGCCTTTCAGAAGCTTTAACCAAATTCTTATTCTCTCGCTCGCGTAGCCTTCAAGTATGCTGTCCGACTTCAAAACAAAGCCCAAAACGCCGATTACAACCGCGCCTATTCCCACCACATAAACCCATGTGGGAATTTTAACTCCGCCAAAATAAACCGTTGCAACGCCTATTCCCAAAATCAGCAGAGTTCCCGAAACATGGTTTTCGAGATAAACAAGCGCACATATAAAAAGAATAACTCCAACATAAGGAAAAATCATCAAGGCTCTTTTTTCGACTATTTTATGATACCGCTCCATGCTGAATGCTAAAAACAAAATCAGCGCAAGCTTTGCAATCTCCGAGGGCTGAAAGCTTCCGATAACAGGAAAATAAATCCAGCGTTTGAATTCCTCTTTGCCCGGAATTTCATAGGGATTTATCAAAGCATAAATCAAAAGCAGCACCGATATAACCATAATCAGACCTGCCGAATCCCTGAAAACATCCGACTTTATGAAAGAAACCGCAACCATCAGCGCAATGCCTATAAATGCAAACATAATCTGATTTTTCAAATAGTAATAAGGGTCATAATCGGCAGACTTATCATACATTGCGTTAACATAGCTTGCTGAAAACATCATAACAATGCCGATGCTCAGCAGAGTTATGACGAGTGCAAGAAAGGTTATGTCAATCGGGCCTGCGGAAAAGCAATCCCTTAACTTCTTTTTGCCCGTGAACAAATCGCGCAGAAGATAAAATATACCGAAGTGCGCGAGTATTTCGTTTTTCAAGCCCTCCTGCTCCTTTCCTCTATCTCAGAATATATCCGCCGTAATACATAACCGCAACTGCGGCGGCGCCGCCTGCGGCGTTGACTATCGTAAACACCAGAGCAATTTTTTTCTCGCTCCAGCCGCACATTTCAAAGTGATGATGAATGGGAGCCATTTTAAAAATCCGTTTTCCGCCCGAAACTCTGTAATAAACAATTTGAAGCACATCGGAGGCTCCCTCGATAACATATACAATGCCCGCAAGCAAAAGAATAAGCGGACAGCCTATCGCATAGGAAAGCGCCACAACCATTCCGCCGAAAAACAGCGAGCCCGTGTCGCCCATAAAAACCTTGGCGGGATTTTTATTCCATATTAAGAAGCCGAGGCAAGCACCCGCCAGCGCCGCCGCTGCCGCCGAAAAGCCGAAAAAGCCTTTGAGCGCGGCTATAACTCCGAGCGAAACCGCCGTTGTAAAAGTTACACCGCTGCAAAGCCCGTCAATTCCGTCGGTAAAATTAACGGCGTTTACCGCCGCATAAATAACAACTATTCCGAATATCCAATGGAAAAAGCCGATATCAAGCACACCCACAAACGGCAGATACATATAGGGCGCGCCGTTCATACCCATATAAAGGCTTGTAAGATATGCAACGCAGACCAAAAGCTGCATCACGGTTTTCTGCCTGATTGTCAGCCCGAGATTCTGATGCTTGACAACCTTTATATAATCGTCAACAAAGCCTATAAATGCAAATCCGAGCGCCATTAGCACTCCGCTCCAAAGCTTTGTATACATTTCGGAGGGCACAAGGCTGCCCGAAGCGGTTATGTCGCCGCCCATTAATTTATCGGTAACCACCGTTAAAAGAAGTGCCGCGCAGGTTCCGATTATAAACATTATGCCGCCCATTGTCGGCGTGCCTTGCTTGCTGCTGTGCCATTTCGGACCGATATCAAGAATAGTCTGCCCGAATTTCAGCTTTCTGAGCCACGGAATCATAACAAATCCGAGCACTCCCGTTATCGCAAGACCTGCAATACCCGCCATCAAAATTGCCGCGGCCGTATTCATAAACCGAAGCCTGCCTTTCAGTTGGATTTATCAAGAGCCGAATAAACGGAATAAATTACATCCTCCAATTTCATTCCTCTGCTCGCTTTAAACAAAACCGCGTCGTCTTTTTTGAGATATGAAGCAAGCGTTTCGGAAAGCTCCTCCTTATCCGAAAAACTCTCAACCTCGGCAATGCCCGCCTCTCTCGCCGCTTTTGCGGTTTCGAGTGAACGCTCGCCGTAAGTAAACACCGCGTCAATTCCGTTTTCAGCCGCTTTTACGCCCACTTGGTAATGAGCCTGCGGGCTGACCTCGCCAAGCTCAAGCATATCGCCGATAACCGCTATTCTGCGCCCTGCTTTCATCTCTCCGAGAACGGCAAGAGCCGCCGCCTGCGAATCGGGGCTTGCATTGTAGCAATCCTCAATAAAGGTCATTCCGTATTTTTTGTTTATTCTCTGTCTCATTCCCGCAGGAACATAATTTTTCAGTGCTTTAAGAGCGTCTGCGGGGTCAATTCCGAAAACGGAGCCTGCCGCCGTTGCCGCAAGAGCATTGTAAATGTTGTGGCGGCCCGGGAAGGGCAGGCTCACCCGAGCCGAGCCGCCGCTGAAACCGACTGTCATATCGGTTCCTGTTTCTTTGGAGGTTATATCGAATGCCTTAAACATTGAATTTTCATTGTTAATTCCGTAATAAATTACGGGGTGTGCTCCCGGGCGAACCGTGACAAGCATTTCGTCATCGCCGTTGAGAATGACGGGCGCATCACTTTTCATACCCTGAAGAATTTCAAGCTTTGCTCTCAAAATTCCCTCTCGGGAGCCGAGCTTCTCAATATGCGAAACGCCGATATTTGAAATTATCGCCGCATCGGGTCTGACCGCCTTTGTCATTCTTTCGATTTCTCCGAAGCCGCTCATACCCATCTCAATAACCGCCGCTTCATGGCTTTTTTCGAGCTTGAAAAGCGTCAGCGGAACACCGATTTCATTATTGAGATTGCCTTCATTTTTAAGAGTATTATATTTAACGGACATAACCGCATGGGTCATTTCCTTGGTCGTTGTTTTGCCTACGCTGCCCGTTATTCCCACAACGGGAATTTTAAACAGGCTGCGGTAATATCCTGCAAGCTCAAGCAAAGCCGCGCGGGTATCTTTGACCAAAATCTGCCTTTCGCCGAGCCCGCAGTCTCTTTCGCAGAGGACTGCGCTCGCGCCCAACTCAACAGCCTTTGCCGCAAAATCGTTTCCGTCAAAATTTTCTCCTCTGATTGCTATAAACAAGCTGTCGGGAATGATTTTGCGCGTGTCGGTGCTGATATCGGCAAATCTGCCCTCAAGCTCGCTCTGCGAGCCGACAGCCGCCGCCGCTTCTTTGAATGTCATGGGCTTCATTTCGTTTCTCCCGCCTTTTCGGAAAGTATTTTTGAAACGATTTCACGCTCATCATAATGTATTTTACCGCTTGCAAGTATCTGATAGGTTTCCTGCCCCTTGCCTGCAAGCACAACAACATCGCCCTTTTGTGCGGCGGCAAGAGCCTTTCTGATAGCTCCCGTTCTGTCGCTGTCAACGATAATTCTTGAGCTGTGCTTTCCGATGCCCTCGGTGATATCCTCGATTATTGACTCGGGATTTTCGCTTCTCGGATTATCGGAGGTAATAACGGCGATATCTGCAAGCCTTGCGGCTATTTCGCCCATAATCGGGCGTTTGGTCTTATCCCTGTCGCCGCCGCAGCCGAAAACGGCAATTACCTTGCCCTCGGTGATTTCGCGCACGCAGAGCAGCACATTTTCAAGACCGTCCGGGGTATGAGCATAGTCAATCAAAACCGTGTAGGGCGTGTCGGTGGGCACTATTTCCATTCTGCCCGGAACTCCGCCGCACTCGGCAATCGCGGCAAGCACAGCCTTGAAATCCATACCCATCTCAATCAGGCAGACCGCCGCACCCATTGAATTATAAACCGAAAACTTTCCGGGAACTCCGAACTTAACTCTGCCGATGTTTTCGTTGCTGACAAGCTCATATTTAACGCCCTCGGCGGATATTCTGATATTCTTAGCCGAGTAATCGCAGTTATCGTTATTTACCGAAAAAGTAACATTCCTGCACTCGGTATCGGAAAGCATATATTCCGCGCTGTCATCGTCAATATTCACAACCGCAAGCGAAGAATTCTCAAAGAGCATATGCTTTGCCGCTTTGTAATTTTCAAAAGAGCCGTGATAATCAAGATGGTCACGCGTAAGATTTGTGAAAATTGCCGCTTCAAAATGAACTCCGTCAACTCGCCTCTGGTCGAGCGCCTGTGAAGAAACCTCCATAACGCAGTATTCACAGCCGCAGGCAACCATTTCGTTGAACAGTGAAAACAGCTCATAGCAATCGGGCGTTGTGAGCGAAGCGGGATATTCCTTATCGCCGACGATGTTTTTAACCGTGCCGATAAGACCCGTTTTATGACCCAATGAGTCAAGTGCGGATTTGATTATAAAGCAGGTTGTGGTTTTTCCGTTTGTGCCCGTAACGCCGATTATTTTAAGCTTTCTTTCGGGGTGACCGAAAAACGCGGCGCAAAGCCTTGCGTATGCGCTTCTTGTGTTTTTAACAAGAATTTGATTTTTAAGCCCGAGATCCTTTTGAACTACAACCGCTGCCGCGCCGTCCTTCAAAGCCTGCTCCGCCTTGGTATGACCGTCAAAATGTCTGCCCTCGATGCACACAAAAATGCAGCCCTGCGTTACCTTTGCGGAATTATCCGTTATAAATGTTATTTCTCTGCCGTCGAATTCCCCTGCTGCACCGAGATCGGCGACAATCGAATTAAGCTTCATCTTTTGTCCTCCTGAAATGCTGTTAATCCTGTCAATCCGCATAATCGTTGACATTGGTGTTGGATTTAAAGTAAACCGTTATGGTTTTTCCGTATTCAACCTCTTCTCCCGGTTCAATGCTCTGATCGTAGGAAACAAGCTCGCCCTCATTCAAAGCATTGCCTGATATCTTGATGTTTAATCCTGCCGCAAGCGCATATTTGCTTGCTTTTGAAACGCTCAGCTGCCTGAGGTCGGGAACCGTTGCCGTCAGGCGTTCATCATCGCCCTGAGTATAAAGCACGATAATGCCGTTTTTGGGCATTGACTGATTATATGACGGCATCTGGCTGATTACAGTATCGCCGCTGCCGACAACCTTAACCTCAAAGCCCTCTTTTTCAAGCAGCTCTTCGGCGTCATTTACCGAGCTGCCGACAAGATTGGGAGCGTTTGTATCAAGATATTCAATTTCCTTTTCGGTATATTGTCTTTCCACACCCATATACTCAAGCGTTTTTTCAACCACCCGAGCCGCTACGGGAGTGCATATCTGACCGCCGTTAAACTGACCCACAGGCTCGTCAACAAGAATCAGCACGGCGATTTCGGGATCGTCCGCGGGCGCAAAGCAGCCGAAGGAGGCAACATACTTGCCCTGACCGCTTGCAAGCTTCTGAGAAGTGCCCGTCTTGCCCGCAACTCTGTAACCCGCAACATAGGCGTTTTTGCCCGTGCCGCTTGATACAACGGCTTCCATCATATCGGCAACCGTTTCCGCCGTTTGCTTTGAAACAACCTGCCGTCTTACGGTCGGCTTTGTTTCTTTGATGACATTTCCGTTTTCGTCAAGCTGTTTGCTGACGAGATAAGGAGTCATCAGATTTCCGCCGTTTGCAATGGCGCTGATTGCCGTTATCATCTGAATGGGAGTTACCTGAAACGACTGACCGAAGGAGGAGCTTGACAGCTCCACTATTCCCATGCTTTCAAGCGAATGGTAATTAACGCCCGCAACCGGCATACTTTCGGCGGGCAAATCTATGCCTGTTTTCTCGGTAAATCCAAAGGCTTCAAAATATTCAAAAAACTTTTCCTTGCCGAGCTTTTGACCGACCGTTATGAAGAACGGGTTGCAGGAATTCATAAGCCCTTCTTTAAGGGTCTGCGTGCCGTGACCCGTTCTTTTATGGCACTTTATCACTCTGTCGGAAACAGTAATTTTGCCCGTGCAGGTATAGGTCATATCGGTGGAAACCGCGTTTTCTTCAAGCGCGGCGGACGCCGTTATAATTTTGAAAACCGAGCCCGGCTCATAGCTGTCGCTGACAATGAAGTTTCTCCAGCGGGAAAACAGAAGATTGTTTCTTGCTGCGTTTCTTGCCTCGATATCATCGGGATATGCTTCTTCAAGCGACGCTGTCTCCTCTTCCGTGAGGCTCTGCGGAGAATTAAGGTCATAATTCTGCATTGACGCCATGGCAAGAATTGCGCCTGTATTAACATCCATAACTATTCCGTATGCTCCCGCACACTTGGAGTCAATGTAAACCTGCCCCAACTCATCCTCAAGATATCTTTGAATTACCTCGTTGATTGTGAGCACAAGGCTTGTTCCCTGAACGGCATCATAAACCGTTTCAAACTCCTGGCTCATAACATCGCTCTTTCCGTTCTGCGCGGTTATAATTCTGCCCGGAGTACCCGTAAGCACGCTGTCATATTTAAGCTCAATTCCCGATCTTCCGATATCGTCCGTGCCCGTAAAGCCGATAACATTTGAAGCGAGAGTTCCGTAAGGATAATATCTCTTAACATCGGGGTCAAGCCCGATAACCGAGCTGTAATAAAGCCTCTTATCGGTATTTTTCAAAACGCCGTCATTATCCTCGATAACATTGTAGGAATAATACTGATTGAGCAAATCCTCGATTTTTTCTTTTTCTTCAAGCTCAATCTGTCTTTTAACAACCAAATAAGCATATTGGCTTTTATCCGCTTTTGCTTTAATATCTTCAAGCTCAACGCCCGTGATATCCGCAAGCTTTCTGCAAAGGTCGTTTTTGAAATCTTCATTTTTAATTTTGCCGGGCTTTATATAAACTTTCCAAACGGAGGCGCTTTTTGCAAGCACGGTTCCGTTTGCGTCATATATTATTCCTCTTTCGGCAGAGATTTCCGTGTCATGGAGCTGATTTTTTTCCGCCTGCTGTTTATATTGCTCGCTGTCAACAAGCTGAATTCTCGCAAGGTTTACGGCTGAGGAGCCAAACACCAAAACCGACAGAAGCAGAAACACCGTGAGCGCTCTGAAAAACAGTTTTCTTCTCGGTGACATTTTATTCAAAGCCGTTCCTTCCTTCCAAATCCGAATAATAAAAATATGCTGCCTCAAAAAAGCGGCGAAAAAAATCCTAATCCCCGGCAAAAAATGTCGGAAACGGCTTTTAGATTCCGCTGAAATTGAGACAGCCTGCCGAGCGCACGAAATCCCGCGCCGTGCGCTCAATTCTTTAACTTTTTAAATGTATATGCCCGTTACAACCATGCATATGCTGATTAAATCAGATAAAATCCGCCGCTCATTTCAGTTATCCGCTTTGGCTTCATCTCCCACAGCCTTGCCGCCCGCAACAACCACTTTGTCGCCATCCCTGTTTTCAAAGTAGTGTATCTGGTAGCGTTCAAGCTTATGCATACCCAAAACCGAAACCGCGTAAGCGTCAACCTTTTCGATTGATACCGATGAATTGAGCTGCATAACGAGCCTTGTGTTTTCACTTTGCGCCTCGCTGATTTTTGATTTGATTTCCGCCGACTCCTGCTCAAGCTCTATAAGGCTGACCTTTGAAAAAAGGACGGCGCCGAAAAGCAGAATAAGCGTTGCGGAAACCACAAACAGCTTCAACGCGCGGAGAGCAGAGGAAACGGATTCTCTGCGAATCTGAGCCGCCGTTTTAGGCTTCTTAACTGCCGGTCTCGGCTGCTGTGCGGGAATATCGCGCCGCGGTGCGGCTGATGTTTTGATTGCAGGCATATCATACAGCGAAAGGTCATAAGCCTCGCTGCGATTATATTCAGCCATATCCTCTGACTCCTCCTCTCTGAAAACTAAGCAACAATGTCACAGCCGTCAGACTGTGATTTTTTCCGCAGTGCGAAGCCTTGCGCTGCGGCTTCTTATGTTATCGGAAACTTCATCGGCTCCGGGAGCTACCGCTTTGAGCAGCTTTGCCCTCGGCTTGTTTCCGCAAACACAGACGGGAAAATTCTTGGGGCAGGTGCAGCCCTTTGCAAAAGATGCAAATTCCTGCTTAACTATCCTGTCCTCAAGAGAATGAAATGTTATAATGCTGAGCCTTCCGCCCTCTTTCAGGCAGTCAAACATATCGTCAACCGCTCTGTCCAAGCCGTCAAGCTCGCCGTTTATATAAATTCTGATAGCTTGAAATGTTTTTCTTGCGGGGTGACCGTCTCGCCTTGCGGCGGCGGGAACCGCCGATTTGATTATTTCCGCAAGCTCAAAGGTTGTTACAATCGGTTTTTCACGCCTTGCGGAAACTATCGCTCTTGAAATTGACGGCGCAAATTTTTCTTCGCCGTATTCAAATATTATCTTTTGCAGCTCTGCCTGAGAAAGCATATTAACAGCCTGAGCCGCGCTCATTCCCTCAAGGCTCATTCGCATATCAAGCGGCGCGTCCTTATGGAACGAAAAGCCTCTTGACGCTTCGTCAAGCTGATGGGAGCTGACTCCCAAATCGGCAAGTATTCCGTCAACGGAGTCAATGCCGAGAGAAGCCAGAATGTTTTTTATGTTGAAGAAATTATCGTGAACCACCGTAACACAGCCGAAGCTCGAAAGCCTTTCATTAAGCACTCCGATTGCCTGAGGGTCTCTGTCAATCGCAATCAGCCGCCCGCCGTTAAGCTTGGAAGCTATCGCGCTCGAATGGCCGCCTCCGCCCGCCGTGCAGTCAACATAAACGCCGCTCGGCTTAATGCAAAGTGAATCAATGCTCTCATTAAAAAGCACCGGTATATGGTGAAAGCCCGAAGCCTGCACGCCGCTCATCAGCTTTCAACCTCGTCGCTGTAACCGACATCCTTGAACAAATCTGCATCATCGTCATCCGAAACAAGGTTCCATTCTGCCCATTTATCGGGATTCCAAAGCTCCACTCTGTTTCCGAGCCCGACGGCAAGAACTTCGTCTTGCAGCTTTGCGTGAGCCATAAATTCTTCCTTGATGGTGATGCGCCCCGATTTATCGGGAATAACCGTTTCGGTAATATCTGCAAGGCGTCTCTCGAGCTTAGCTTGCCTTTCGCCGCTTGCGGATCTAACAATGCTGTTTCTGAATTTTTCCCAAGCCTCCTCGGGAAAAAGCATAACGCAGGGTTCGCCGTGAATCGACTTCATCATAATGAAGCTGTCGCCGAGACCTTTTTTGAATTTCGGAGGCACGGGCATTCTTTTAGCCTGATCGAATTTTCTTATTTCTTTTCCGCCGAATGAACTCAAAGAGCCCGCCTCCTTTCAAAAAATCTCCCATTAGCACCCTTTGGCGCCCTTACATACCCATATTATATCTTGTTCTTTCGGTAATTACAAGAGTTTTTTTATAAAAATTTCGTTTTTTTTCGGCAATTTCTGCCTTTTCATAACACTTTTCTGCTTTTCCGAATTTTTCGATTGTGTTTGCGCTTTTTGAATACACAATATGTTGTTCGCCCGTTTCTGACAAAAAAAGGGAGCTCGGTTTTAGCCAAGCTCCGTTATAATATCTAATTACGAGTTATGCCGTGAGTATGAGCATATCCTCGGGGCTGATGTCGGGCTGAAGAGCGCAGTTAATCGCAAGCGAGGTAAGCTTTGCCGCGCGCTCTATCATCAAATCAACCTCTCTGGGCGTTACCATCATTCCGCCCGTCTGCTCGGATATCATTTCTTCGTCCGCATCCGCTCCCGCGCAATCGGCTATCAGGGTTGCCGCATCCACAACCGTCGGAACGCCGATGGATATAACGGGAACGCCCACCGTTCTTTCGCTTATTTCCTGCCTTGCGTTTCCTACCCCCGAACCGGGCACGATGCCCGTATTGCACATCTGAATGGTTGAGCCGAGCCTAGAAACACTCCTTGCCGCAAGTGCGTCAACGGTTATAACAAAATCGGGTCTGAGCGTTTTGACTACGCCTCTTATCATTTCCCCCGCTTCCGCTCCCGTTTCTCCCATAACTCCCGTTGCAAACGCGCTGACGCTGCGGAGATTGGAAAGCCCCGTAGCTTTGAGCAATTCACCCGTTATATGGCGTGTTGCAAAAATCATTGAAGCGCATTTCGGGCCGAGCGCGTCGGGAGTTATTTTAATATTCCCCAACCCCGCCACAAGCACGCTTCCCTCGGCGGGAATTATTCGCCTTATCTCCTCGGAAACCGCCGAAAGGCTGTCATCGATAAACTGAGCGTGCTTTGCAAACGGCGTTACCTCAACCGTTACATATCTGCCTATCGGCTTGCCGACCGTTTCTTCGCCCTCGGCATTTAAAACATCAATTCTGCTCACCTTGGCTTTATGAGCGTTAAAGCTTTCAATCTCAATTCCGCCAAGCTCTTTTTTGCCTAAAAATTCGCACCTTTCAAGCGCCAAATCCGTTCTGAAATTCATATTTTCATTTTCCTCTTGATTTTTTTCGGATAATTTAGTAATATTAGATGAAAACATTTTCAAAAGCTTGAAACATTTTTCAAAAACTTCTTGCAATTATTGAAAAAATGTGATATCATTATCACCTGTATGAAGAAGGAGGTGTCGTTATGCCCAACATTAAGTCAGCCAAAAAAAGAGTTCTTGTTAACAGAACAAGAGCAGCGAGAAACAAATCCCGCAACACAGCTCTTAAAACAGCTATCAAAAAGGCTCATGCAGCCGTTGAAGCAAATGCTCCCGAAGCAAACGCTCTCGTTAAGGAAGCTATCAAAAAGGTTGATCAGGCTGCTGCAAAGGGTCTTATCCACAAGAACAATGCCGCCCGCAAAAAGTCGGCGCTCGCACAGCTTGTTAAATAAGCAAGCTGTTTACCTGAAATTAATCAATGCTGAATGACCGTGGTTGTAAACTTTTTATGACCACGGTTATTAAGTTATTGACATTCTGTCCAATATATTATATAATTTTTACATAAATTTAATTTTGGAGGTAATTATCATGGATTGCATCAAAAAGGTCCTTAAAGTTATCGGCATTATCGCCGCTGTTGCAGGCGCTGCCGCAGGCATTTATTTTGCGGTTAAAAAGTTCCTCGATAAGAAAAATCAGACTGCTGACTGTGAAGAGAACTATGTCTCCTGCTCTTGCTGCGAAGCATAAAACCGTGTATTTCTTCCCCTGCCCTCAAACGGCAGGGGATTTTTCTGTGTTGGGCAGATTTTATTAAGATTTTATTAATTATCGGCATTTTCGTTGACAACCGACGCCGCAATTTATATTATATTAAGCGTGGCCCGTCATTTTTCTTTCGGGCGTGCAATGAGCGAAGCAATCAGTCCGCATATAACCGCGGCGGTCACTCCGGCGGAAGCCGCCGTAAAGCCGCCCGTTATTATTCCTCTTATCCCCTGCTCGGCAATCGCCTTTTCAACTCCCTTTGCCATGGCATAGCCGAAGCCCGTGAGCGGCACAGTTGCTCCCGCGCCCGCCCAATTCACAAGCGGCTCATAAACTCCCACAGCGGTGAGCACAACTCCCGCAACAACAAACGCCACAAGTATGCGCCCGGGAGTAAGCTTCGTCTTATCAATGAGTATCTGACCTATCAGGCATATTACTCCGCCCACGGCAAAAGCTTTGAGCAAATCGATTAATATTTCCATAGTCACCCGTCCGTTCTTTTTTGTTATTATCTGACGAAACAGGGATTTATATTCCCGTTTTTAAAAATTTACTATTGACAAACCGCCCACTAATCAATAATATTTATATTGTGGTTTCCGGGGGGAAACAAAAAACATTTAAAAGGAGAAACAGATATGGTATTTGAAAAAATCAAAAAAATCATCAGCGAGCAGCTTGAGGTTGACCAGAGCATAATTTCCGAAGGCTCATCAATTACAGGCGACCTCGGCGCAGACAGCCTTGACCTTGTTGACCTTGCAATGTCAATCGAGGACGAATTTGACATCGAGCTTTCCGACGAGGCTCTTGAGAAAATCAAGACCGTTGGCGACCTTGTTTCTTATATCGAAGACAAAATCTGATTGCAGAAACCGAAATCCAAACAGAATAACAAACATAAAACAGACGGCTTGTATCCAACAGATACAAGCTGTTTTTGTTTGGCGCATTTTGCATTTAAATAAAACAACCACTTATTTTTTGACAGAAGTTTGATTATGTGATAAAATAATATAAACTGTTTTCGGAGGTAAAAACGATGATTATTAAGAACGCCGCCGTTTACTGCGCCGACTTCTTGCCCGTTGAAACGGATATCGAAACAGAAAACGAAAAAATCAAGTCAATCGGCAAAACGGATAAAGACGGAATTGATTTTTCAGGCTGCTGTGTTTTGCCCGGATTTATTGACATTCATATTCACGGCTGCAATATGGCTGACGCAACCGACGGAAAAAGCAATTCAATTTCAGAAATGAGCGTTTGGCTTGCTCAAAAAGGAGTAACCTCTTTCTGCCCAGCAACCATGACAATATCCGCCGCAGACATTGAGAAAAGCTTTATAAATGCGGCAAACACAATGGGGAAAGAAAAGGGCGCATATATTCACGGCATCAATATGGAAGGTCCTTTCATTTCACCCCTGAAAAAAGGCGCACAGGCAGCCGAGCATATTCTCGCGCCCGATTTAAAGCTTTTCACAAAGCTTAACGGCATTTGCCCGATTAAGCTTGTTGACATTGCGCCCGAAACCGAGGGCGCAGCAGAATTCATAAAGGAAGCGTCAAAAATATGCACCGTTTCCGCCGCACACACAACCGCGGACTACGAGCAGGGCAAGACGGCAATAGCGCAGGGAATATCGCACGCAACGCATCTTTATAACGCAATGACGGGTCTCGGCTCGCGCGAGGCAGGTATGGTCGGAGCCGTGCTTGACAGCGAGGGCGTTACGGCGGAGCTGATCTGCGACGGGATACACATTTGCCCCGCTACGCTTCGCATAACATTCAAGGCACTCGGTGAAGACAGAACGGTTGTTATAAGCGACTCGATGATGGCGGCAGGTCTGCCTGACGGAGAATACACTCTGGGCGGTCAAAGAGTAATAAAAAAAGACGGGGCGGCAAGGCTCGCCGACGGCACTCTTGCAGGCAGCAGCACAAATCTTTTTGATGAATTCCGCAATCTGCTGAAATTCGGCATACCGCTCAGACAGGCGATAAAATCAGTTTCAATCAACCCCGCAAGAGCAATCGGAGCCGATAAAATAACCGGCAGCATAGAGGTCGGAAAGAATGCAGATTTGCTCGTTTTATCGGCTGATTTTTCAGAAATCAAAGCTGTTTTTGTAAAAGGCAGACGCGTTGTTTGACGGAGTTCCTGCAAAGTTTATATAATTGTATTATATATACAATAATAAATACATTATATATGCATGAATATATACAGACAAGTCAAAAAGCTTTACAGTTAAATCCTGTAAAGCTTTTTTACTTTCGGATGTGGATAACTCGGTGGAAAAAGTGGATAACTACGCTTTTTATTCCGATTTTAACATAAAAAAGGTAAAGTTATCCACTTTACGGACATTTATTTTTAGAAATCAGAACAATTATATGCAGTATATACAGCATATTGAAGTGAATATTTTTTGCAGGACTGTTCACAATTCCTTCATTTTCGCCATTGCAGAGAATCGCAAGGCTGAGATAAATGCATATTAAATTTTGCGGCTTTATACTGTAAAAACGCAGAAATATACACGCCAATCTTTGCAAAAATTCCACTCAAATCTTCAATACAAACCATAAAAACATACGCTGTGAACACAAACGAAAATCCCCCGGTCTTATTGCTAAGACCGGGGGAAAACTATGTGTGTTAAGGAGTATTAAGCTTCAATCAGTTGGTGCTGTGGACTGTCTGATCGATTGACTCCTTGAAGGTATAGTGCTTAACGATTGTAGATACATCGGACTGGTCAACTATTCCGTCATGGTTTGCGTCGGCAGCTTCAAACTTTGCACTGCCCATTATTGACGGTGTCAATGCCTCATTTGAGAGCATATAGTATTCAAGTGCTGTTGCGTCTGTTCCGTCTACTCTCGTGTCTCCGTTAAGGTCGCCGTAGACAACTGCGAAGTATCTGAATCTTTCCTGACCCTTTACAGTGCCTCTGTAATATGCGCCTGTTCCGTTGCCTCTGCTTGACGGCGTGATTGATACCGTGCTGCCGATTGCCGCGTCTTCACGCATACCGACAATGTCGATTGCGCTCATTATTGCGCCTACGCCCTCGGAAAGACCGAATACCTGACCGACGATACGGTTATTAACATTTGAAGTTTCTTTCGTTGATACCGTCGAATCGGGATCGTCGGTTGACGGGATAATGCTCGGCGCTGTTTTGTAAACAAGGTTCTGAATTGCCTGGTTGAGAAGTGCCGCCATATTATCTACGATCTGCTGGCTCTCACAGTCAATCGTATCATCATCACGAACCTTCACTGCATCTTCAAGCGTTTTTCCAAGAACATCAAGTCCCGTTGGTTCATAGCCGAGAACAAGATCATTCCTATTGGGATCGGTAAGAATATCCGTTGCAACCTGAATGTAAGCAAGAAGCTGAGTCATATCAGCAGGACCTGTGAAGGGAAG